>JAKPGL010000030.1 GCA_029550925.1 Planctomycetota bacterium | reverse complement strand
GTCCAGCCGGCCGTCCACAATGATCCGCTGCTGGCCATTGTCAAACTGCCAGACTAGGTGGGTCCATTGGTTGGTTGGAATCGTCCGATTCCCGCCAGTGTCGTTGCCATAGAAGCCGAAATGCGCCCGGTCGTTCCGAATGATTAGATGCAAGCCTTGGTTATTGCCGGTAGTATCGGTTCCGAAAATGGTTCGGTCGCCGCTAGTGGTGTTGGGCCGGACCCAGGCAACCGCGGTAAACGTGTTGCCCGTTAGGCCCAATTGTAGGGCCGTTCCCGTGGAGACATACTGGCTGGAACCGGAAGAAAGTTGCAGGGCCTGGCCGGATACCCCGGTCGCAAAACCGGGCCCATTGTACGGCGTTCCATCATAGCCATTGCCGCTGGAATCCAGATAGTCGCCGTCGAATTTCCAGTAGGCCACCATAGCGGCCTGGGCTACCGGCCCAAGCAGTAGCACCGCAGCCGTCATGACCACCCCAACCATAGCGTGAACATAGTTTCTCATGGCAAACCCTTTCCCGAAACAGTTCCCCACAGATTCCCCAGAACGGATTGGTCGCATAAAGGTCCGAAACATGGTAATCCCTTTCCCGAAAAGAGATAACCATAGAGACCATAAACCGAAAGCTATCTTTGCCAAAAGGATTCCCCGCAGAGTTTGGCATGTGGGGGGGAAAGGCAGGTTTTGTATCCTAGGCGGGCCCCCGACCATACCAACCCCCTTGGTCAACAGCTTTTATGGTAATCAGGACAAAGAAAAATGTCAAAGAATTGGCAGAAAAAAACAAAGACGGAGATGGCCTTGGGGAGGGCATGGGCAAATACTTTAGTGGGGGTGTGAACCCTCGGACAGGGCAGATAAAGCAGTCTTGCAGAGGCTACGTACCGCCGGCTGTTAGCCGGCGCGTTGCTCAGCCTAGACAGGCTAAGCTACTCAGCCTAGACAGGCCAAGCTACGTAACGCCGACTGTCAAGTCGGCGATGTAGCGCCCTCTGTTAGAGGGCGATTGCTCAGCCTGGACAGCTCGTACCGCCGGCTGTTAGCCGGCGCGTTGCTCAGCCTGGACAGGCTAAGTTACTCAGCCTAGACAGGCTAAGTTACTCAGCCTAGACAGGCCAAGCTACTCAGCCTAGACAGGCTAAGTTACTCAGCCTAGACAGGCCAAGCTACTCAGCCTGGACAGGCTAAGTTACTCAGCCTGGACAGGCTAAGTTACGCTGGGCGCATGTCTTCCCGGACCGGGTAGAAGACGTCGATGGCCCGCAGGCCTTCTGGGCCGGCAGTTACCTCGTGCGGCATATTGCCAGGGATCCGCCACATTTGGCCTGCCTGGACCTGGTAGGTCTCCGCACCAATGCGAAACACCCCGCCGCCTTGGACCATATAGCCGATCTGTTCGTGCGGATGCTGATGCTGGGGGATGACCGCCCCCGGCTGCATATCTACGACCGAAAGGGTCATGTGTTGCCCCTCAAACGTATGCATGGTAACCCCCGGAAAGGGGCTGCGCCGATTGCAATCGGAAAACCCAAGAATCACGTGTTCCATAGGGATTTCTCCTGGGGTAGTTCTTTTTGGTACGGTTTTGAGAAACCGCCCTCGTTAGGGGGCGGGTATCATCGGGCAAACAACCCGGGGAGAGGCGGCCCTGTGGCCCGGAACAACCTGCGGACTGGTCTCCCCTCAGGTTTCCGGCTCCACATGAATCACCACCCGCCCTAAGCCGGGCAGGAGGCTTCGGAGATGTTTTTCCAACATCTCGGCCAGATCGTGGGCCTCCCGGATGCCGGTCTGACCGGGCAACGTGCAATGAAACGAAACGGAAATTCCCTCCGCCGAGCGGAGCACTTGCAGATCGTGTCCATGGGCCTGGGGGGCGTACGTTTCCACAACTTGGTGGACCATTCGGAGCAGTTCGGTCTCTTCGGCCTGTGGAGGCAGGGCTTGGGTCGGATGGCCGCCGCTGGAAGGCTCCAGATGCGAAACAATCCTTGCTACTGCGGGCAGGGTCTGATGGAGCTCATTTTCGCAGGCGGTAGCTTGCTCATGGGCTTGTTCCAGACTCAGTTCCGGCGGCACTTCCAGATGGAGTTCCAACGTCTGCTGACCCTGTTGTTCTACTAGCCGAATGGCATGGGCGGCCAAGCCATGTCGGTCGGCCGCCGCACGAACGGTCCCCACCAGGTCGCCCGCACTGCCTGGAATCGGTTCCACATGGACGACGACATCGGCGCCCGGCAACAGACTTCGGACAGCCTCCTCGGCCTGATGGGCCAGATGGTGCGCTTGTTCTAAGGTGGCGGTGTGCTGAATCCGGATCGTCAGATCGGCAAAGATTTTCGCCCCGCTCCGTCGCAATCGGACCTGATCCACTTCCACCACGCCGGGCGATTGCAGGAGGGCTTCTCGTACCTGGGCCTGTAACCCGACAGGAATGGCGTCTAAAAGTTCATCAATGGCCTTTTTGGCCAGATGCATGCTCAACCCTATCACCAACACCGCCACCGCCAAAGCAGCCGTGGCGTCCGCCTTGACTAACCAAGCCGGCCCGCCCCGGTCTGCTACAACCACCCCCACCAGCCCCAAGAGCACCACCAACGAAGAAAAAATGTCGGTGGTAAAATGCAAAGCGTCGGCCTCCAAGGCCTGACTGTGATGTTTCCGAGCCGTCCGCGCTAAAACCCGACTTCGAGACCAATCCACCCCGATCGACATGAGCACCACCCCAAACGCCCACACGTTGGCCTTCACCTCCGGCGATTCCGCCGCCGCAAGCCGATGAACCGCTTCATAGACAATCCACCCGCATGTGGCCAAAAGCAAAACCGTCTGGAATAGCGCCGAAAGGTTTTCTACCTTCTGGTGGCCGTAGGTGTGCCGACTGTCGGCGGGTTGGCCGGCAATCTGTACCGCCCAAACCGTCATCGCCGCCGCCATCAGGTCCAACGCCGAATGGGCCGCCTCGGATAATATCCCCAAACTATTGGTCCACAGGCCGACCCCCAACTTGACGGCAGTCAAAAAAACTGCGGCGACCAGAGAACTGACCGCCGCCCAAAATTTCTCCCGACGAGCTCTCCCGCCGGTATCTTCCTGCCCAAAAAACTCCATAAATCCTCGGCTCCTGTACCACCGATAACGCCGCCTTTCGTAACGCCGACTGTCAAGTCGGCGATGTAACGTCCTCTGTTAGAGGGCGATTGCTCAGGCTGGACAGCCTAAGCTACGTAACGCCGGCTGTCCATACGGTAAAACACGCCAGCCTGGGCAAGCCCCTAACGTTCGATTCACCGCACATGCCCGCGGCAACCACGTCCTCACTAGCGTAGTCCCTAGCCCCGCTCGATGAAAGAATCGTAAAGAAAAAATCTCCCTAAGACAAGGGGGTTTTGGCCAAGAGACCAGGGGGCAATTTGGCCCTGGCAGCGTTCCGCTCCTCCTTCCCGAACCCCGGTGCTTTTGATTCAATCAAGGGCTGATAAGATTTTCCGTCTGGGTTGAGAAAAAAAGACGCCATGAAACCGACTGTGCCCCCCGCCCACCTGGGCTTTACCATGCCCGCCGAATGGCAGCCGCACGAGGCCACCTGGATCGCCTGGCCGCAGGAACCGACCGACTGGCCCGGAAAACTCCGTGTGGTCGAATGGGTTTACGGCGAGATTGTGCGAAAAATCGCGCCGGGCGAAAAGGTGCGGATTTTGGTCGGCTCTGCGGAGGTCGAAATGCGTGCCCGGCGGATACTTTCAGCCGCCCGTGCTGATCTCGACCAGGTGGAATTCTTCCGCAAAAAGACCAACAGGTCTTGGCTACGGGATGCGGGGCCGATCTTCGTTCGCCGTCTGCCCGGCCAACCCGTTGGTCCAGCCCGCCCGGTCGCCCCGCAGCGTGCCCGCCATGCCCCTGCTGACAAAAGCCGCTTGGGAACACCTTCGTCGGAGGAGCGGGGAACAATCCAGGCCGATTTGGCCATCGTGCAGTTTCATTTCAACGGCTGGGCAAAGTATCCGAATTGGCGGCTGGATCGGCAGGTGCCGGTCTGGGCCGCTAAAACTCTGGGTCTGCCCCTTTTTGAGGCCAGGGTCGGCGATCGCCCCTTTGTCCTGGAAGGCGGCGGTATCGACGCCAACGGCCAAGGCACCCTCATTACCACCGAAGAGTGCTACCTGGATCAAAAAGTGCAGGTCCGAAATCCCGGCCTGGATCGGCAAGGCGTTGAGCAGGCCGTGCGAGATTGGCTCGGCGCAGAGCATGTCATCTGGCTTGGCCGAGGCATTGCCGGCGACGATACCCATGGCCATGTCGATGACCTGTGCCGATTTGTCAATCCTACGACGGTCGTCCTAGTCCAATGCGACGATCCGGCCGATGAAAACTATCGTCCTTTGGCCGAGAACGCCGAGCGGCTTCAAGACGCCCGACTTGCCGACGGCGCCAAACTCGACGTGGTGCGTCTGCCCATGCCCCAGCCGCTCTATTTCCGCAACGAACGCCTGCCGGCCAGCTACGCCAACTTCTACATCGCCAATGCCGCCGTGCTGGTCCCCACCTTCAACGACCCGGCCGATCGGCTCGCCCTGGGCATCCTGGCCGAGCTGTTCCCGGATCGGCCCGTCGTCGGCATTCACGCTGTGGATCTTGTCCTTGGACTGGGTACCCTCCACTGCCTGACGCAACAACAACCCACGCGCCTCTAACCCAGTCTGTCCCGGCTGGTTTATCGCCGGCTAACAGCCGACATTACGTAGCTTAGGCTGTCCAGCCTGAGTAACGCGCCGGCTAAACAGTCGGCGTTACGTAACTTAGCCTGTCTAGGCTGAGTAATTGCCGACTTGACAGTCGGCGTTACATTGTCGGCTAACAGCCGACATTACGTAACTTAGGCTGTCCAGCCTGAGTAACGCGCCGGCTAAACAGCCGGCGTTACGTAACTTAGCCTGTCCAGGCTGAGTAATTGCCGACTTGACAGTCGGCGTTACATTGTCGGCTAACAGACGGCGTTACGCCATCCGTATCGTTTAATCAAATGTTATACCTTGACTTGGCCTGCCGAGTAGTCCAAACTGAAGCGAAACGGCTATCTCCTCGGAAAAACCTTTTTGCCAGGAGTTTTGTCGGATGAATCTTCGAAAGCCTTTGGGGTCCCCAGTAACTCGGCGGCGGTTTTTGGCCGGGGCCGCCTCGGCCGGACTAACTGTCCTGGCCGGGACAAAAACGGTCTTCGGCGTTTCTCAGGCCGCCGCCCAGAGGGTTACAGCCGCCCAGGAATCTGCTGGCCGCTGGCCCATGAAGCTGTCCACTTCGTCGATCCACTTTATGAGCCTGCCGATTGAAAAGGCCTGCGAGCGGATTGCTGGGTTGGGATTTGAAGCGATTGACATTTGGTCCGCACATGCCGGCTGTCCCCATCTGGACGACGTACAAAAACGGCTCGGGCCGGGCGGCTTGCAAGAACTACTGGCCAAACATCGGCTGAAACTCTATAGTTTCTCGGTCTATGCGGGCGGATACCGAACATACGCCGAGCTGTTAGGCAAAGCGGGCGGCGGCGTGGCCGTGCGCGGTAGCACCGCCCCCTGTCAGCCCCAGGAACTTACCAGCCGCATGAAAGCCTTCCTAGAATCCCTCCAGCCAGAAGCCGACTTGGCCGAAAAATATAACTCCTACATCGCCATCGAAAACCACGGCCATGCCCTGTTGGACTCGATCGACTCGATCAAGGCGTTTGTGGAATTGAATCGGCACGGGCGGATCGGCATTGCCCTGGCGCCCTACCATGTGCAGGCTCGGGGCGAAAAGGTCGAAGAGGCGATTCTGGCCGCCGGAAAGCAACTGCTGTTTTTCTACGCCTGGCAACACGCCTCAGGAGTGCAACAATTGCCCGGCATTGGCCCCACCGATTTTACTCCCTGGATGGCCGCCTTGGCGAAGATAGGCTATCCGTGGTATGTGAATCCGTTCATGCACGGAGAGCCGGAACCCGACTCGATGAGCCAAGCCCTGGCCAAAGCCCGTGATTACCTCAAGGCGGTCTATGCCAAGGCCGTCCCGGAAAAGGCCTCCTGATCCGCTGCCCGAGACTTGCTAGAGCTGTTCGACCGATGAGTTTCCTTCTGAATATGCAGTCCCCTTATGTCGCCGAAACGGAAAGCCCGGCCAAAAGGCGCCGGGGTTGGTTGGGGCGTTGGGGATTCTGGGCGATGATCGGGGGACTGGTATGGTCGGCAAGCCCAGCAGCGCCGACAGCAGCCGACCCGGCCAACGCCTCGAAGAACGTCCCGACGACGGCCGAGAAGTTCGATCCATCAGGCTCCGGCCCTCTGAAAACGGATGGTGAAGCTCCGCCGCCTTCGTTTGCCCAAGTTTGCTTCGACGATTTTTATCTCCACCAGCCGTGGCCCGAGGAAAAAGACCTGCTGGCCCTCCTTGCCCCTGTAACCGGTCAGGAGGCCCGCATCGAACAGGCCCGTTGGCAGGAAGAACGCTCCTGCCGACTGGTGGGCCTGTGGCGGTTGCAGCCTACCTGGCAGCCGGGCACAGCTCTTCGGCTGGGCTTGGTGGAAAGAGAGAACGTTTCAATTCAGATCCATGTGTGGGCTGGTCGGGATGGCGTCAGTTTTCGATATTATCCAGATTTTCATCAGACTTGGGCGGCCTTTACGAGCCGGCGAACTGGGAATCAACCCCGGCCCGAATCGCTCGAACTGTGGGCGACCGATCAAGGCCGATACCGCCGAACCGGTGTGGGGACCATCGCCCTCTACTGGCATGAAGGCCGATTGACCCTGGCCCGGGGCGACGCGGCGTTGGTGAGCCTGCCATTTACCGACCCGCCGCAGGAAGTGTATCTGGACGGTCGGGCCTTGGTGCGAGGGATTGCCCTGTTTCGGGTGGCTGATGGGCCGCCGCAAGACCATTGGCCGCTCGATCGGTCCCCGCTTTCCTCTCTAAGCATCCCGATCGACCTACCCCGATTGGCCTGGCAAACCGGCCCGCAAGAGAAGGCCCGCTTCGGGGCGATGGAAGACGGCGGGGTGCAGTGGTCGGCCCAGGCCCGCAGCGGCGATGTGCAGACGATGGCCCCGATCACGCCGGCCGGCATGTACCAATGGACGTTTCAGATAGACGCCCCCCAGCCTGGCACAGGCATCCTCTGGGCAGGCGCTAACGGCGAAGTCCTGGCCCGATTGAGCTTTTTCCGAGACCGCGCCACGGGCCGAACCACCTTCGCCTTGGTTCCCGGTTGGCATCGGGAGATCGACCGGCAGTATGAGCCGCGTCGGCCTACGCCGTGGATCGAGGGTGCCCGGTGGTTTCGCCTGGTGCATGGCGCCGGTGTGGTGAAATTATTCACCAGTCCGGATGGCCGACTCTGGAGCCAAACCGAGCCGGAAGAGGTCCGCATCGGCCAGCCGATCACCCAGATTGGTCTTTTTTGCTGGGACGGCCAGCAGGAGCGGAGCGTTCGGCTCCGGAACCTGAGCGTCCAGCGGTTGGACCTTTTGGAATCGCTTGTGCCGGCGGAGCTTCGGCAAAAGACGGCTGAAGTAGCGCAGAACATAGACCCAAACTCGCCGGACCATGTGTTTAAGGCGTCCAACCCTGAGGAGTGGGAAAAGCGTCTGTCAGCCTGCCGACCGCCGGATGTCCCCCTGGAGCAGTGGCGGCGGGCATGGACGGTATATACATTAACGGTAGGCCCCATTCCCGGCTGGGGGCCGCAAATGCTCTACCAACTGGCCCGCGAAGTGGTGGACCAAGTCGGCCAGGTGGAAGAGGGGCTTCGGTTTTTGGAGCAGTTGGCTGTCTTTTTCCCAGCCGCCAGCGATTGGGCTGCTGCGGAGCAGTTGGCCGCCTGCTACGACCGGCTAGCCCGGCGGGCCGAAGACCTGCAAATCGCCTCTATCTATCCTCTTTTGCGTCGCAGGGTTATTCTTACGTCGTTTTGGCCCCAGCGGGATTGGCCGCCGGTGCTGGAACGGCTTGTTTGGTATGAACTGGTACGGGCCTTGAGCGAGGATCGCCTGACGGATGCGGCCGGTTTGTGCCAGCAGATGCGGTTTCGGGCCAGGCCGGAGTCGCTTTTCCGTCGGGAACCGCCCTGGAATCGGCAAACGGAACATCTGATCCGTATGGCGGAGGAGATGGCCGCCCGGCGTCGGTTGCCCGTAGCGCCGGATCGGCCGCCTGTCCAGCAGATCGACTACCGCCCCGCTCTTTTGGAACAATGGGGCCGGGAAGCCTACAACGTGAAAACCGAATGGGAAGCCGCCCTGGCCAACGAGCAACTGCGGGAAGCCTGTCTGGTGCTCCAGGGGGTGAGCCGGGCCGCTTTGGAAGGCCTATTGCCCGACAGCGAAGACCCGCAGCTTTTGTTGTCTCTCGGGGCGGCGGCGGCCCAGGCGATGGACCAAATGCCGCTGTTGCGCCGTCAGATGGAGGAAGAGTTTGGCCCGCGGGGGATGCTCCGGTTCCAGCAGGCCGTCCAAGCAGGCGACGGGGATGCGGTAGAAATGATCACGATCCAGTTTGCCGGTACCAAGGCTGCCCTCCAGGCCCGCCGGTGGTTGGGCGACCGTGCCCTGGCCGCCGGCCGATTCGCCGAAGCCGCCGGACATTACCGCCATGCCCTCCAGCAGGCCGATCCGCAAGAAAAGGGCCAGTTACAGGCCCGACTGGAACTGTCTCTGGCCCTGGAAGGCAAGACCCTGCCGGACAGCCCCGTCCAGCCATTGGTCCTTGACGTCGGCCAACCAGGCCAGCCGAACGCCCCTCCCAAACCGGTCGAAAACTTCTCGCAACTGGTGGAAGATTTGGTCCGGGTTCGGTCCGCCCTGCACCCTTTGGTCAGCCCAGCCGACCACCCCCAATGCCCCCCGCCGCCGCCCTCGCAAAACGAGCCTTTGGCCGTTCGCCAAGTGCTGGTCGCCGAAGGCGGCAGCAAAAAACCAGATTTCGTCTCCGCCGGCGAACTGGATTGGGCAGGTCGGGAAACCTCGGCCCTCTTGGCCGATCCGTTCCTCATCATCACCAGCCGATGCGAACATCTGGCCTTCGACCTTGCCGGCGGTCGGTTGGTGTGGCGGCATTGGCGGCATCTGCCGTCGGCGGCTCGACCTTGGCCCCTGCTGGCCGTCCCCCCAGTGCTGGCAAAAGATATGGTGCTCCTGCGCCGGGCCATCGACGGTGTGCATGAACTGGCGGCCCTGGAACGGTCAAGCGGTCGGCTCCTCTGGAGCACCAGCGGCGACGACTACATCGCCAGCGACGCCCTCTGGGCCGACCAGGCCGTCTGGGTCTTTACCGTCCGGGCCATCGAAGGACAGAAAAACATCCTGAGCCTGCTGCGTCTCGATCCCGCCGCCGGACGCATCCAACGACGTTTCCCCTTGCTTGAGTTCCGCAGCTATTCCGAGCCGACCGTTTGGTGCCAGGCAGCCGTGCAGGACGACCGAATCGTAGCCACGGCGGCGGGGGTGGTTTTTTGTTGCGATTTGGCCGGTCGGCTGGCGTGGGCGCGTCGGCAAACCTGGGTCCCGCCGCCCGGTCGAGGGATGTACGAGGCCCGGCTTTGGCTAGTGCAAAAACCATCGCCGCCGATCATCCAGAACCGATGGGTCTATGCGACCCAGCCGGGCGTATGGAGCGTCGAATGCATCGATCTGGGGACCGGTCGTCGCCGGTGGAGGACCAGTTTGAGCGAACTGGTCGGCCTGGTCGGCTTGCAGCGGGGGAAACTGATCGTGCTAACGATCGAAGGGCTGGCGGCTTTGGATGCGGAAACAGGCCGGGTGCTTTGGCGGCACGACACGCCCGGTCGGCAGGAGGCCGTTCTGTGCGGCCCGCCCGGCGGCCTGCTTTATGCGAAGGTAAAACCACCGGCTGACCCGAACCGAGAACAACCGAAAATCCTACTAGTTTGGGTCGATTCGGACCGGGGTTTGCCCTTGGGGGAATATCTTGTCCAAACGCCCGCCGAACCCAAACCATTGGTCGGGCCGCTAGTAAGCGACGGCCAGCGCCTGTGGCTCCTCTGGGGCAAAGCCGACGACTCCGCCACCCGCACCGTCCTGGAGGTCCTCCTGCGGCCAGAACCTCCTGGCAAGGAAGGGAAAAATCCATAACCAGTAAAGGCTCTTTCCACTAATCAAGAAAGCCACTAATCCAGAAAGTGATCAGAACTCCATCTGGTGGAAGGCGCGGAACCCCATGCGCATGGGGATGACGGCGGCGGCCAGTCCCAGCAGCACGCTACAGCCGATGCCCAGCAACATCCAGAAACGGATGCTTTGTTCCCATAGGCCGAACGGACCGGGGGACCAAGCGGCCTGGCCGGTCTGGAAGGCCAGCCAAAAGTGGCTCGGCAGGGCCGTTAACGCCACCACCAACACAATGTACAAGGCGCTAAGGACCAAGCAGAGCGTGCCGCCAAACCCGGCGGCAATCCGCGCAGGCGAGGTTTCCCGGAAATTAGGCATTTTAGCGCCCAGACCGACCGAAATGCCCGAAAGCCCCAGCGCCAGCAGGACCGCCGTCAACTGGTGAATGCCCATGATCAGAGGGGAAATGCCCAGTTTCCAATCGCTCAGCAGCACCAGGAGCGAACAGGGCAAGATAGAGCCGCCAAATGCATAAATAAATTTACTCCATAGAATTTGTTCCCTTCGCAGGGGCAAAAGGCCCAGGAGCCAGAATCGCCGCCCCTCCAGGCTGATCGTCGGAAAGACAAATCGGGTGGTAAACGTCGAGAGCAGGAGCCCCACCACCGACAGGTTCAGGAAACTGACCATATTGACCCACGTGGCGTGGTGGATGTCGTAGGAGAACGGACGCATGTGCAAGAAGTAGAAGAGCACCAGCCCGAAAAATACCAAAAACTGGGACCATTGCACGGGATCGCGGCGAAACAGACGAAAATCTTTCACCACCAGAAGGCGAGTGGCCGAAGAACCGATCGGCAACCGCAATAGAAAACGGTCCGCGGCGGCGGCAAGCTGCGGCGGCAGTTGTCGGAGCAGGCGGATCGGCGCCACCCATCCCAGGCGGGGCAAAAAACCCGGACGGGAAACGTGCTGTTGGGTATGGAGTCGGCTATAGGCGCTGCGGTACCAGCGCCCTCCGGCCGCGCCGGCCACTTGGCGGAAAAACAGGGCGTTGGAGATCGTCAGGCCCAGAAACAGGAGGCTTTCGGCCCACGGGGGCCGGGTGGTCCAGGGGGCAGGTTGTTTCGGTTGAGAGGCTTCCAAAATGCCCATGCTGACCCACCAACTGGGCAACATCCGATGCTGCGAAAACCGCAATCGGTGCAGGATGCTTTGGAACCAATTGGGCGTCAGGAGATCGCCCGGCGATGTGCTGCTTAGTCCTCGGACGACCCAAGCGCCGCCAGCCAACAGGACCACGATCACCCCGGCCAAAAAGAGCATCCGAGCGCCCGGAAACCACCGGACGACCACTAAACAGGCCATGGCCCCAACGGCCGCCGGGATGTAGCTGAAGGCCGCCAAAAACGGGACAAGCACTGCGTAGTAATACCAAGGCGACTGGGCCGCCAGGCCGTAGGCCACAAACATTGGACTGCTCAACAACACAAACGCCCAACTACTCAGCCAGACCGCCTCTTGAAATTTGTGCAAAAAGACCCGTTCCGTGCTGACCGGCAGGGTTAGTAAGAAAGCGATGTCCGGCCCCCGAAACAACATCCCATACAGCAGAATGCCGGAGGAGATCGTCAACATCAGCATCAGGGCCAGCAGATACATGCCGAACACGTGATGGACGATCTGGTCATGGGTGGGCGTATGGGCGACGGCGGCCCGCAAAAAGTGGAAACCATCCAAACATAGCCAAAAGATCACTCCCCAGAGAACCAGACTCAATACTGCAATCAGCGCCAGCCGAAGCCGACTCTCGGCCAGCACGATCCGCAGCGCCCAACGAAACCGCTGGTATCGGAGTCGCCATAAGGCACGGGCTTCTGCGGAGAGACTGGCTAGGCTTAGGGCGTCTGCCGATGGTTCGGCCTGTTTTCGGATCGCCCAAGAGGTCGCCATATTATCCCTCCTTGGAAGTCGGCAAATCTGCCGACGGCGGGACAACAGAAGAGGCCGCTGCTTCCTCGCCGGCCGCCGAAAAAGTCTCCGAGGCGTCCAACTTCGGCGTCCGGCCCTGGCCGTCGGTTAGTTGTAGGAAGAACTCCTCCAGATTTTTATCTTGCATGAGGCCTTCCTGGTGCATTTGGGCCAGGCTGCCGACGAAAATCAATCGGCCTCGGTGGATGATGCCGATCCGGTCGGCGATTTCCTCGGCTAAGGCCAGCGTATGGGTGGAGATGAAGACGGTTTTGCCTTGGGCGGCGTGCGCCCGCATCAGGTCTTTGACCAATCGGACGCTTTTCGGGTCCAGGCCGACCATCGGCTCATCGGCCACCAAAAGCGGCGGATCGTGCAACAGGACCGAAGCGAACACGACCCGCTGTTTCATCCCATGGGAATAGGTTTCGGTAAGTCGGTCGAGGAAGTCGGTCAGTTCAAAGACTTCGGCCTGGCGGGCGATTCGCTGTTGGGTTTCCTCGGCACTCATGCCGCGAATTCGGGCCACAAACTCCAGGAACTCCCGGCCGGTGAGTTTGTCGTAAAGAAACGGTTCGTCGGGCACATAGCCGATCTGTTGGGCGGCCTGGCGGGGATGGCGGACCACGTCCCAGCCGCCTACTTGGATAGCGCCTTGGCTGGGGTGCAAAAGACCCACCATCATTTTGATCGTGGTGGTTTTCCCGGCGCCATTGGGGCCCAGAAAGGCGAATACCTCGCCCCGTTGGATGGCGAGCGAAAGGTCATCGACGGCCGTGGTCTGCCCGAAACAGCGACGAACATGAGAAAATTCAACCATCGGCGTCGGAGTGGATCGTTTCATCGATTTTGATCCATGGGACAGAGGGGAACAAATAAATGAATTAAGGGGAAGAAATCGGCTCATGAACGTTGCGGCGATCAGGCATATCCAAAAGTTCCTCAGAACGCCTCTTGGAAGAAGGATCGGATCCGGGTTCGCCCAACGGCGCATCGAGTTTGACTTTGGAGGCCAATTGGACGGACTCCGTTTCCGTCATTCGCACAAAACGCATCTGGGACTGGAAAAAAGCCGCCTCTTGCTGGACCACCCGGGCGTCCGGATCGGGCAACACCCAGAGTTTGCCGCGGGGGGACCGCTCGGCCGAACCGGCGCCCACATCCGGCCAAAAGACCACGACCAGGGCCTCTTGCGTTTTGCCGTCCCAGAGGATCGGCTCCCGACCTTCCACCTTGGCCTGGAGGATTTCCAGGGCGTGGTTCCATCGGCCAAGGGGCCTCACAGTGGGTACAGTCCACTTCTGCCCCACCCGCAACCCGGGCAACCGAGTCTGAGGCGAAAGGGCGTCGCTCATCAGGGCGTCGGAAGGCATCGGGACTCTGGTTTCGTAGGTGAATTCGCCGCACCGAATTGTAAATAAAAGATCATTTCCCTCCACAAGGCCTTCCATATGCACCACTTCGGGAAACGATCCGACCTGTAAGGAACTATGAAATCGCACCAGTCGGCCCAACGGATCGATCATCAGCACGCTGCTGGCGTCCATCGAGAGTCGCAGATTCTTGAACTCCGGGGCGCGAAATAATCGGGCCAACCATTCCGGCACCAGGTCGGCCAAAGGCACGTAGTTCAGGTGGACCCGACTTCGGATTTCAGTCGATTGGTGGGCCTGGGGACGGGCCTCGCTAAGCGCCCAGCCGATCGCCTCCTCGTTCCACTCCAGCCGCCAACCCACAGGCCCTTCGCTCCGCCGCGCTTCGGAAATGGTTCGATAACTGGGCGGCTCGCCAATCCGCAACGGCGGCAAAATCTTCTCCACCACCAGCCAACTCATCGAGGCCAGCCATAACCCCACCACCGAGATATTCAACCACCGTCCACCCATCACGAAATTTCCCGACTTTTAGGGGAAGATTTACCAACCCAGACTGCCCCTCGGCCCCGGCCTGCTAGACGCCAATCTTTCTTTGATTTTACCCAAACGGGGAAAAAGAACCATCTAGGGAACAGGATTTCCTACACTACTCAACCTTTCTATTTTGCTTAGACGTTCTATTTTACTGCCTCCACAGGCATCGCCCCCGACCCTCTAACCAACACCCAGCCGAAACGCTAAAAATCGGGGTTGCAACAAAATGCCATTGCCCGGATGATATAAACGCTTTTCCTGCCGTCTTCTTGAAAGGTTTTTGGGGAAAGTCTGGGCCGGGTTCCCGCTGGTCCCCTGAACCAAAGGAAGTCAACTGGAAGAGTATTTCACACGTCCTTCTTGGGGACAAGAGAACAACTTCTTGGGAATAAGACACCTACCTAAATCTCTTCATCTATTCAGGAGACAAAACCGTGGCAACGGTGCGAACGATGGGCAATCGGGCCTTGTGGGTACTGGGAGCGATAGCGATTTTGGTGGTTAGCGGCTGCGGCAAGAGCGGCAATTCGGACAGTTCCGGGCAAAATAGTCCCCCACCGGCTGCCATGGGGGGCGGCGCCGCTTCCAACCAAGCCGGTTCGGATTCCTCGGGTTCGGACCCCTTCCATCCCGTGGTCCAAATCGATACCACGCTGGGCAAAATTACCGTCCAACTCGACGCCGAAAAGGCCCCTCTGACCGTGGCCAATTTCCTCCAATATGCCAAGGAGGGGTTTTACAACGGGACGATCTTCCACCTGGTGGCTAAGGGCGATGTAGTGGTCGGCGGCGGCTACACCCCGGACTTGAAGGAAAAGCCCACCACCCGCCCGCCGGTCCGCAACGAAGCCCATCGAGCGATGAAAAACACCCGCGGCACGATCGCCATGGTCCGTCGGCCCGACGCCACCGATAGCGCCACCTGCCAATTCTTCTTCAATCTGGCCGACAACCCCCGGCTCGATTTCCAGGACCAGACGCCGGAAAAGTACGGCTTTTGCGCCTTCGGACAGGTGATCGAGGGGATGGATGTGCTGGACAAAATCAGCATGTCGCCAGTAGAGGACCTGCCTGATTTCCCGCTCAAACCCGTCCAGCCCGTCCTCATCCGGTCCATTCAGCAAATCCGCTGAAAAGCACTTCCCGATTGTTCTATGGCGGCCTCTGCCGGGGGAACAAAGGAGCTTGCAGAAAGCACTATGAAAAACTCCTGGTCTCTCCGCGTGGTATGGGTTGGGTTGATGGGATGGCTGGCGGCAGGGGATGCTCCCCTCCTGGGCCAAGCGGTGGACATTCCCGGCCCGGCGTTCGGCATCCAACAACCAGCGACAACCCCGCCGTCTGCGTCGGCGATCGATCCGTCGCCTCAAGACGGAGTGCTTCTGCTGCGTAACGGCGAAGTGCTTCAGGGGAAAATCGTCCGGGTGGGCGATTTTTACTATGTCGCCGTGGCGAACGGACAGGTGCGTATCCGCTCAGCCGATGTGGAAACCGCCTGCCGAACGCTTCAAGAGGGCTACCTATTCAAACGGCAAAACATCCGTCTGCCGTCGGCGCAGGAACATCTGAACCTAGGCCAATGGTGCGTCCGGCACGGGCTGGTCGAAGAGGCCCAGCGGGAATTGGCCGAGGCCGTTCGGCTCCAGCCGGACCACCCGCTTGTACCCCTGTTGCAACGGCGGATCGAGATCGCCCGCCAACCGGCCCTGCTGCCCACTGCGTCGAACCTCGAATCTCCCTTGAAGGGCGACTCGTCCGAACTGGAAAGTTGGGTTCGCACTCTGCCGCCTGTGGTGGTCGAGCAGTTCACCCAGTCGGTCCAGCCGATCCTTTTGAATAACTGCACTGCCGCCGGTTGCCACGGCCCGTCGGAGAAAAATCGGTTTTCCTTATTAAAACCTCCCAGCGGGCAGTCGGCGACGCGTCGGCTCACCCAACGCAACCTGGCCAATACCTTCCAATGGATCACCCCGAAAGACCCGCTGCGAAGTCCGCTGTTGACCGCACCGCTTGGCCCCCACGGGTCGGCCAAGACGCCCATTTTCGGCAATCCACAGACGGAATCCTATCAACGGCTGGTCCGCTGGGTCCTGCTGGCCTCCGGCGCCGGAACCGCTCCTGAAGCATTGGTCCAAGGAGGCGTCATTGGGGGGACCGGCAGACGCCACGCCGGCCCTCCCTCGCCAGGAATGAGGCCGACGGCGTCTTCGGCCCCGATCAGCCCCCGAAATCCGCTTAGCCCACCAAACCCGAATGAACAACCATCCCCAGACGCTGTTGTCCCCGCGGTGGCGATCGAGCAGAGGCCGCAGGTGGTTCAGCAGGCCGGGGTTTGGCAGCCCGTGCCCGGTGCCACGCCCTCTAAGGGACCTCTTCTGGAAGCCTTGGCTATGCCGCCGAACAGGTCTCCTCAAGGCGATTCGGTGCCACCGGCGTTTTTGCCGTGGGCTGCTACACCAAACGCCGCCGCACCACCAGTCGATTCGTCCAACGGCGGCCCTGCCGACTCCATGAATCCCCCCCTCGGCCAGCCTGTTGTTCCCGATGGTTCTGAGGCCACTCCGCCTTCCTTCCCTTCTCCGGTCCGGCCTCGTTTTTCGCCTCCCTATCGTTCGGAACCCAAACGAGGCGACCCCAGGGCTGGTCAGTTCCAACCGGCCGATCCCTTCGACCCGGAACTGTTCAACCGCCGCCATCCAACAGCCGAACCCTCGCCATAACCTCCCCATGCAACTCGAACCCAATCCCTCCGCCCTGTTTTGTATCCGGACGTCTGCGGGAGAGGAACCCTGTGCGGTAACACTGTTGTTGGAAAAACTTGCATCTCCTAGAATGCCATTGATATCTACACACGTCGGCGCTACTGAGAGGGAGGTCCTCTTTGGACTGAGGCGACAAAGGGCCGAGGGGCGTGCGACGCCGCTTTGCCAACAAGAATAGACTTCCCACAAGATAAATCCGTGAAAATGAAGCCGCCTGAGCAATGGCTCGCGAAGTATTTGAGCACTGGGTCGATGTCTATGAGTTGATGGTGGATTGGCCGCGCCGGTTGGAACGGGAGGGGCCGATGTTTCGGCGTCTGTTTGAGCAGACCGGCGTTCGGCGGGTGTTGGATACGGCCTGTGGGCCTGGGCATCATGCAGCCATGTTTCACCAGTGGGGCCTGGAGGTGGAAGGGGCCGACCTGAGCCAGGCAATGATCCAGCGGGCCATTGCCCTCCACGGCCAACCGCCGGGGCTCCGCTGGACGGTCCGGCCCTTTCAAGACCCGACGCCAGAACCGGGCTATTTCGACGCTACCGTTTGCATCGGCAATTCGCTGGCTTTGGCCGGGGACCACCAGACAGCGGCTGAGGCGGTCCGGCAGATGTTCCGGGCGGTTCGGCCCGGCGGCCTGGTCGTCATCCAGGTGCTGAATCTTTGGGCATTGCCGGAAGGCAAACTCTGCTGGCAAAAATGCCTTGCCGCCCAAATCGGCGGAAAACCGAAACTTATCTTGAAAGCCGTTCATCGGGCGGGCCAACAGGTCTTTGTCGATCTGCTGCTGGTGGATTTGGCCGACGCCGAACAAGCTGTTCAGCGGGCAGGCCCATCGCCTGGCCAGTACGAATCCGGTCGATCCGCTCCGCCCGGTCAGGAGGATCGGGCGCCGGGGACGGAGACCGCTCGGTCCAATCCAGCCAGCCCTGTTTCCCTCCCCTGGCAAGCCCAGAGCGAGGTGTTGCTCGGTTTTTCAGTGGAACAGCTTCAGCAGATGGCCCACCAGGCCGGAGCAGAGAAAATGCTCCTGTACGGCGGCTATCCCGACCAGCCCTATCAGTCCCAAACCAGCAAAGACCTAATCCTGGTGGCCTGGCGGTCGGAAAATCTTGCTTTGGGTTCTTTGAGAAGTGTCTCGGGGAGAGTATAATCGTAGCCGAATGGCAAGCTGAAGATTTCTCCCCATGAGCAGGCCGAATTGTCGTCTCCTCTGCTATGTCCTCAGGAAAGAAGCAAAGGAGGACCAATCCCAGTGCGATTCAACACTTTTGGAAACGACCATATCAGCTCTAAGTGGGGGGTTTGGCCTGCCGGGTTCTTAGGATTCTTTGCTGGTGGGCTGTTGTGGATTGGTTGGGCGGTAGGGTCGGGAACAGGCCACCCATCAGAAATGATGCTCTGGGCAGAACAGGGGGAGTCTGCCCCCTCTGGTGGGCCTCCGGCCCTGTCGGTATATCCCTCTGAGCCGCAAGACTCCACGCCAAAGGGAATGGTGTATCTGCCCGGTGAGTTTGAGCCGCAGGAGGCCATCGTTCTACCCGCGGGTTTGTTGGCCCAACGGTATCCGCAGCTTTTGGCGGCGATGTTGGAAGCCATCGAGGAACACACCGCTGTGGTGGGGTTGGTGAGCGACGCCCGGCAACGGGATAAGGTGGAAAAACTCCTAGCCGACCGAAAAACTCTCCGCCGGGGACTCCGACTGGTGGAAATACCCCACAACACGCTTTGGATTCGAGATTACGGCCCGATCTTTTTCCGATTTCCAGACGCCCATCCAGGAGCCTATGACGCGGAATATCCGGACCCGCGGCGTCGGTTGGACGATGCGGTACCGGCTCGGTTGGCTGCTTTATTCGGGGCCTCGGGGTTTCCTTTGCCGATGGTTCTGGAGGGGGGCAATTTTCTAACCAACGGACGGGGTATCGGACTCACCACCACCCAGGCGGTGCTTCGACACGGCGGGCCGTCGGCTTCGGAAGCCTCCTTCCGGCAGTTCCTCTACCAGTACTTGGGGATCGACTCCTTGGTGATCCTGGAGCCTTTGGCCGGGGAACCGACCGGCCATGTGGATATGTTTGCCTGTTTTACCGCGCCGGATACCGTGCTGGTGGGCCAATACGATCCGAAAGAAGACCCGGAAAATGCGGCCATTTTGGATCGGAATGCTGCAGCGCTGGCGGGTTGCCGGACTTCGGCCGGTCCGCTGCGGGTGATTCGTCTTCCCATGCCGACGCATCGAGACGGCGTGTGGCGGACCTACAGCAATGTGGTTTTCGCCAATCGGGTTTTGCTTGTGCCTGTGTATCCGACGGTCGATCCAGCGGGGAGTGAGAAGGCGTTGGAGACGTTTCGTCATGCGACGCCGGGGCGCAAAGTGATCGGGATTGACGCAAGCGAGTTGATCGGGGCAGGCGGCGGATTACGATGTATTACCCTTGGTGTTCCATCTCCCGGCCATGGTGGGCCTTTGGGGGCTGCTATTGGAGGGGGTTCCGCTCTGGCTTGGAGCAGAAAGAGATTGCCAATGTCCAATGCGATCTCTTTCTGGGAGGCGATTCCCTCCTTTTCATGGTCTTTTACCGGGCGTGGATTCTGCCCGAGCGCGACAAATCGTCCCTGAATTTTGAAGCGGGAAGATTGAGAGTGCTGGGATGGAGTAGGATGACGTAGAAGTTTTCCTAATTTTTCCATATCCTGCGCCTGGTGCTCCATCTGGAAGGGGGATATCCCAACTATCCTTTTAGGGGGCAGAATGAAATCCTTTAGAGGAAATCTTCTAAGCATATTCTCCAAGTTTTGAGTATGTATCTTAGGCAAGGGATAGTCGTAAGTTTTTGTAAAATCGATAGTTGTATCAAAAACCTCTTCAAGCCTTTCGTTGGTGTTCTTAGAAGGAACTATCCGCAAAAGAAGGTTTTCCTTCTGCCCACTCAACAAAAAGTCTTCTCATACCGATTCGGAAAGGTATGTTCCTCTGGGGAGGAATCCACACCGGAAGATTTCCAGCAAAACACTCGCCGCCTGTTGGTTTTCCGTAATGTCTCTAACTTTAAAGGAAGGAGATTGCGTTTTCTAAAAATTTTGAGTTTCCCAACTCTTGGAAAACCTCCCGGAACTTAGTAGAATGTCTTTTTCATTTTTCTTCCAAGAGGCAAAGGTCAGGGAATCCGGCCTTATTTTTATAAGCTAAAATTGACAAAAACCATCCTCCCCTTTTCTTTTGGTCGGAGTCTCTGAATAATTCATAGCGAAGATTCCTCAGGGGAGTAGAAAAGGGGAATCCCCCATCCATCTGCCCCACTTACCGAGTGGGACATCAAGGGCGGGTGGTTGTCCGCTCTTGGCGAGAGGTTGGGTTAGGTCGCCTAGCAACCTCATTGGTGTTTGATATCGAGACCTTGCACGAGGTGTCCTATGATTGCTCCAGGTCATACGCAGCGAGGAGCGGCTTTTTTGCATGAAGTGATTTCGCAGACGCCGGGCGGGGAGCGGCTTTTGCACTGTTTACAGTGCGGCAGTTGCGGCGGCTCCTGTCCGAACGGCGCCGACATGCAATACACGCCGCGGACCATCTTCGCCATGATTCAGGCCGATCAACGCGAAGCGGTCCTTAGTTCTAATACGATGTGGGTCTGTGTGTCGTGCTATTTTTGCACGACGCGCTGTCCGCAGAAGGTGCCGATTACCGAGATCATGTACACGCTCAAGCGGCTGGCCATCCGCGACGGCCTGGCCCGGCATACCGACGCCCCTGCCCTGGCCAAAACGTTTACCGATCTGTTGGATCGTTACGGCCGAAGTTTCGAGCTGGGTCTGGCCAGCCGATTCTATCTCTTCAATAAACCCTGGGCCATGCTGAAAATGGGGCCTTTGGGGCTTTCGATGTTTACCCGGGGCCGAATGGCATTGACCCCTACCAAAATCAAACGTATCGATCAACTCCAAGCCATCATCCAAAAAGCCCGCGAACTGGGAGGCGCCAAGTGAAATACGCTTATTACCCCGGTTGTTCTTTGGAATGTAACGCCGCCGCCTATGATTGGTCCGTTCGGGCCGTGGCCGAGGTCTTCGGTCTGGAACTGCCCGAAATCGACGACTGGAACTGCTGCGGCGCCACAGAGTATTTTTCCCAAGACGAACTGACAGCCTGTGCGGTGATCGCCCGAAACCTGGCCCTGGTCGATCCCCAGTTGGATCAGGTGGTGGCCCCGTGTGCGGCCTGTTATCTGAATCTGGCGAAGGTGGATCGGCTGATGGCCGAGGACCCCAAGATGGGTCAGAAGATCAACGAGGCCCTTAGCGCCGGCGGCTTGCACTACACGCCGGGCCGGGTCCGAGTGCGTCATTTCCTGGAACTGCTCCACAGCGACGTAGGAGAAGAGCGAATCCGCCAGAAGGTGGTCCGTCCGCTGACTGGTCTGCGGGTGGCCCCATACTACGGCTGCCAATGGGTCCGGCCGTTTAAAGAGATCGATAACCCCGAATATCCTATGAAATTGGACGAACTGCTGAGTTGGGTCGGGGCGGAAGTGATCGACTATCCGGTCAAGGCCCATTGTTGCGGCGGCCACATGACCCAGATCAGCGAACCGCAGGCGTTTGAACTGATCCGCAGGCTCCTCTATAGCGCCGAAGAATACAAGGCCGACCTGATCGCCTGCATGTGCCCCATGTGCCAATTGAACCTGGACGCCTATCAAAGCCGAGTGAACGGTTACTTTAATACCAACTTTAAGATTCCGATTGTGTATTTTACCCAGGTGGTAGGACTGGCCCTGGGATTGGATATGCACCGATTGGGGTTTGGCAAGGAGATTGTGGCGGCCCGACCGGTCTTGGAAGCCAAACTCCAGGCCCAAGCAGCCGCCCCCCAGAGCTAACCAACCCCTTGGAGAGCAATTCCCTTTCCCCGCGTGGGAGAAGACGGCCGAGAGGTTCGCCCGTTTCTGGGCTTGAGAGCCTCGCCCGCTAGGGCAAAGGGACGCCGTTACGTGTCACTGCCGCGTAGGCGGGAATCCAGAAAAATGCCTTTCCCTGCTGCGGCAGAGGCCGGGGGAGGAAGGTGACCGAGCCGCGACTGTTAGGGTAGCGGCGACTTGGAAAGGCAGACATCCCGTCTGTTCCAAGTTCGTCCTGACTCCTAGTCTCCCCGGTGGAGAGGGAAGAAAATAGAGTGATTCCTTTCGCCTACCATTTTACAAACCCGCTCGCTCCTGCCCCTGTGGCAGGGGCTTCGTTCACCAAAACGGAGGACTGACATGGCCGAAAAAGTCGGCGTCTATGTATGTCATTGCGGCAGTAATATCGCAGGCATGGTGGATGTAGAAGATGTGGCCCGTTGGGCGGGCGAAAATCTCCCCGATGTGGCGGTGGCCCGGGATTATAAATTCATGTGTTCCTCCCTCGGCCAGGCCATGATCGAGGAGGACATCAAAAAGCACGGTCTGACCCGCGTGGTCGTGGCGGCCTGTTCGCCGCATCTGCATGAAAAGACCTTCCGCCGCGTCTGTGAAAACGCCAACCTCAACCCTTATCTCTGCCAAATGACCAACATCCGGGAGCATTGTTCCTGGGTGAGCGTCGATCGGGCCAAGGCCACCGTCAAGGCCAAAGCGATGGTGGCCGCCGCCGTCGAGCGAGTCAAAAAGCAGCAGCCGCTCGAACCCATGTCGGTCCAGGTGAACCCGGCCACGTTGGTCGTCGGCGGCGGTATTGCCGGCCTGCAAGCAACTCTGGAACTGGCCGACGCCGGCTATCCGGTCTATCTGGTCGAGCGTCGTCCTTCGATCGGCGGCCACATGGCCCAGTTCGACAAAACATTCCCCACGCTCGACTGCTCGGCTTGCATTCTGACGCCGAAGATGTCGGAAGTAGGCCAGCATCCGAATGTAACTATGTTTACGTATTCCGAATTGGAAGAAGTGAGCGGGTCGGTCGGCCACTTCAAGGTGAAAATCCACAAAAAGGCCCGTTATGTTGACGAAGCCAAATGCACCGGTTGCGGCATCTGCGTAGAAAAATGCCCCCGCAAAGTTATCGACGACGATTTCGAGTCCGGCCTGGGCTATCGAAAAGCCATCTATACGCCCTTCCCTCAAGCGGTGCCCAGAATCCCAGTCATCGACACCACGTCCTGCATCTGGTTTGAGCGGGGCAAGTGCCGGGCCTGTGAAAAGCTCTGTCCCACCGGCGCCGTCGCCTTCGACCAAAAAGATGAACACATCGAGCTGGATGTGGGCAATATCATCATCGCTACCGGTTGGGAACTGTTTGATTGCCGACGGCTGCCGCAGTACGGCTACGGTCGGCTGGCCAACGTCTTTACCAACATGGAATTCGAGCGGATGTGCAATGCAGCCGGACCGACCGGCGGCAAGATCGTCCTGCGCGACGGCAAAACCGAACCCAAATCGGTGGCCATCATCCACTGCGTTGGCAGCCGAGACGTAAATACGAATGAACATTGCTCGGCCGTCTGTTGCATGGCTGCTCTGAAGTTCGGACATCTGGTGATGGAAAAGACCAGCGCCGAGGTCTATTCCTTCTATATCGACATGCGGACCAATCAAAAGAGTTACGAAGAGTTCTATCAACGCCTGCTCGAAGAAGGAATGCATTTCGTCCGAGGCCGGGTGGCCGAAGTAACCGACGCCGCCCGAAAGCCCGAAGAAGAAGGCAAACTCATCGTCCAGGTAGAAGACACCCTGGTGGGCAAACAGCGGCGCATCCCCGTCGATATGGTCGTTCTCATGGCCGCCCTGGAACCCCAGCGGGACGCCAAAGAACTCGGCATCAAGTGCGGCATCTCATGCAGCATGGCCGGTTGGTACACCGAACGGCATCCGAAGCTCGACCCCGTGGCCACCATGACCGACGGCGTGTTCGTAGCCGGGACGTGCCAAGGGCCGAAAGACATCCCCGCTTCGGTAGCCCAGGGGGCCGCCGCTGCCGCCCGCGTGATGGGCATGATCACCAAAGGCGCTGTGATGATCGAACCGGTCGTGGCCTCGATCACCGAAGAACTCTGCTCCGGCTGCCGTATTTGCAACAATCTCTGCCCCTACAACGCCATCGAATACGACGAAGAGAAAGGGGTCAGTCGGGTCATTACTTCCATGTGCAAGGGATGCGGCACTTGTGTGGCCGCCTGCCCCGCCGGTGCGATTACCGGCGCCCACTTTACCAACGACCAGATCCTTTCGGAAATTCGCGGCGCCCTGTGGGACGCCCACGCCTCGGCCGCTGCGCCGGCCCAGGCCCAAGCGCCCGCCGCCGCTCAAACAGCTTCCGGTTCCTAAACATTAGTTCCCTTAATCCGTGGGATTGATCTCCTATTGGATACCACTTGCTTAAAGGATTACGTTCCGATGACTCACCCGAACGGCGATTCTCCGAATCCCGAATTTGAACCCAAGTTGATCGGGTTTCTTTGCAATTGGTGTTCCTATCGAGCGGCCGACTTGGCCGGCATCTCCCGAATCAAATATCCGCCCAATATGCGGATCATCCGGGTGATGTGTAGCGGCCGGGTCGATCCCACCTTCGTCCTGGAAGCGCTCGCCCAGGGCGCCGACGGCGTCATGGTTGCCGGTTGCCATCCTGGCGAATGCCACTACATCGAACAAAACTATAAAACGATGCGCCGCTTCTACATGCTTCGGCAGATGCTTCTCCAAATGGGGCTGGAGCCGGAACGGTTCCAACTGGTTTGGGCTTCTGCCGCCGAAGGCCAACAACTGGCCGACGCCGTCTCGAAAATGGTCGAAGAAGTCCGTCGGCTCGGCCCCCTACAGTGGCCCGCCAATTGGCAAGAGAACGGCCAACGACTCCACGCTCTCCAAGCAATCGTCCAAGAACACCAACAGGCAATGGAGGTCTCCCGATGAACCCAACCCCTTCGACTCCCACTCCCTCCACCGCTTCGTCCGCGTCGGGCAAGCCGAAGTTGGCCCTGTATTGGGCGGCTTCGTGCGGCGGGTGCGAAATTGCGGTGCTGGCCATCAACGAAAAAATCCTCGACGTAGCCGCCGCATTCGATATTGTCTTTTGGCCCTGCGTGATGGACGGCAAAGTACGGGACATCGAGCGGATGCCCGACGGCGGGATTGATGTATGTCTGTTTAACGGCGGCATCCGCACCAGCGAGCAGGAATACATGGCCCAGCTTTTGCGGCGCAAGTCGAAGGTCCTGGTGGCGTTCGGCTCTTGCGCCCATGAGGGCTGCATTCCGGGGTTGGCCAACTTGTCCAGCCGGGAAGAGATTTTCCAGGCGGTCTATGGCAACGGCCAATCCACGGAAAATCCGCAAGAGCTGCGTCCGCAGGTGCAGACGCACACGCCCGAAGGCGAAATCCTGCTTCCGTATTTTTACGACACGCTGCGCACGCTGGACCAGACCGTGCCGGTGGATTATTACCTGCCCGGCTGCCCGCCGGAGGCGGAGAACATTTGGAAGGCAATCGAAGCGATCGTTTCGGGCAAGCTGCCGCCGCGTGGGACGGTGCTTGGCCCCACGACGACCGTCTGCGACGAATGCCCCCGGAAACGTTCCGAAAAGAAGATTCAGCAGTTCAAGCGGACCTGGCAGACGGTGCCGGACGAGGAGACGTGTCTATTGGAGCAGGGGCTGGTCTGCTGTGGGATTGCCACCCGGGCCGGCTGCGGGGCGCTTTGTCCAAGGGTCAATTCGCCCTGCATCGGTTGTCATGGACCGAACGTGGATGTGCCGGACTTTGGGGCACGGATGATGACGGCGCTCTCATCGGTTCTGGACGCCAATACGCCGGAGGAGATCGAGCGGATATTGACCGAAGGCATTCCGGACCCGGTGGGCGTGTTTTATCGATTTAGTTTGGCGGCCAGTCTGTTGCGGCGGAGTCGGCTTCGCAAGAAAGAAGTCGGCCCTGGCGGCAACGGGGGCAACGGCGCCAACCAACCGACCGGTTCGCCCGCCGTTGAGAAGGCTTCGGCCGCGAGGAGATAAGAATTTTACCCAAAGACCATGAAGGACACAAAGGTGTCTAGGAGCAAGTAAGCCATGAAGCGGATAGCGATCGATCCGATTACTCGCCTTGAGGGCCACGGCAAGATCGACATTTTCTTAGACGACCAGGGCAACGTGGCCAGCGCCTATGTGGTGATCCCGGAATTGCGGGGATTTGAGCGGTTTTGCGTGGGTCGGCCTGCTGAAGACATGCCGAACCTAACGAACCGCATCTGCGGCGTGTGCCCGGAGGCCCACCACATGGCCTCGACGAAGGCGTTGGATGCCCTGTTTCATGTGGATCCGCCGCCGGCGGCCAAGAAGCTGCGAGAGCTATTCTATAGCATCTTCTTTGCTACCGACCACACGACGCATTTTTACGCCCTGGGGGGGCCGGATTTTGTCCTGGGGCCGGACGCCCCGCCTGCGGAGCGGAACATCCTGGGCGTGGTCAAAAAGGTGGGCATGGATATTGCCGGCCGGGTGCTCAAAATGCGACGGGATGGCCATGAACTGATCCGCTTGATTGGCGGTCGGCGAGTGCATCCGAACTGGGGCCTGCCGGGCGGCGTATCGCACGGCATTACCGAGGAGGAGCGTCGGGAGATCGAGGCCCGTGGCCGAGAGGCCATTGAGTTCGCCCAGTTCTCGCTGAAACTGTTTGAAGACGTGGTGCTCAAAAACAGCGATTATGTAAAACTTATTAAAAGCGACACCTACACGCATCGCACCTACAACATGGGCACCGTCGATGCCCAGAACCGGGTGAACTTTTACGACGGGATGATCCGGGTGGTTGGCCCGGACGGTCGAGAACACGCCAAGTACCATCCGCGGGACTACCAGCAGTATGTGGCCGAGCGGGTCGAACCGTGGACGTACCTGAAGATTCCGTATCTGAAGAAGGTGGGCTGGAAAGGCTGGGTGGATGGGCCGGAATCGGGCATCTATAAGGCCACGCCGCTATCGCGTCTGAATGCGGCGGACGGGATGGCCACGCCGCTAGCGCAGAAGGAATACGAGAAGATGTACGACGCCCTGGGCGGCAAACCGGTGCATCACACGTTGGCCACCCACTGGGCACGGTTGGTGGAACTATTGTATGCGACGGAGCGATGGGTCGAATTGGCTACGGATCCGGAAATCACAAGCCGGGATTTCCGCGTGCTGCCGACCCAGACGCCCACGGAAGGCGTGGGCTCGGTGGAGGCGCCTCGCGGCACACTGACCCACCACTACTGGACCGACGAACGGGGAATCTTGACCCGTGTGAATCTCGTCGTCGGTACAACGAACAATTACGCGCCGATCATGCTTTCGGTACGCCGGGCGGCGCAGGACCTGATCCGCGGCGGCCAGGTGCGCGAAGGCCTGTTGAACCGGGTAGAGATGGCCTTCCGAGCGTATGACCCGTGCTTTGGTTGTGCGACGCACAGTTTGCCAGGGCAGATGCCGCTGGAAGTGAACCTGCGCGGCCCGGACGGCGCCGTGCTGCGGAGCTTCCGCCGGAACGTGGGATAAGCAATTCGGTCGCCTGATTGCGGACGGCGGATGGTTTATTGTTTATCGCGGATCGTATATTGCCGATTGCGGATTATAAGGCCGCACTCTTACGGGCGTAGCTTCGACGCCGCCTCCCGCCAGCGTACCTTTGGACTAACGTCCGAGGCTTTGCCCTCTGGGATGATTTCTTGGTGGTGGTTTGCTTGAGCGGCGGGGCAGGATATGATATAGTCAAAGCGAGGATGTTCTCCGTGGGCAGGCGATTTTGGATCGCTAATAGGGTCATTTTTGCTCAGGAGAAGAGAGCATAGAAGGTATTGGAAGTTTCTTAATGGAAGGAGGTCTGCGATGGTGTCGCCGGAATTATTGCGTCGGTTTCAGAGTTTTGCGGGGCTGAATGAGGCGTTGCTCAAGCAGATTGCGATGATTGCGGAGGAGCGGACGGCGCCGGCGGGCACTCGCCTTTTTGACGAAGGGATGCCGGCAAACTATCTTTATGTGATTGTCCAAGGTGAGGTGAACATTCAATACCTTCTTGGCAGCGGCGAGATGCGCACCGTGGACACGTTGGTCGATGGGGACTTGCTGGTTTGGTCGGCCTTGGTGGAGCCATATCGAACCACGGCTTACGGAACCACCACCAAGGACACCCATTTGATCGCCATTCAAGCGGAAAAACTTCGACAACTTTGCGAAGAGAACCCGATTCTTGGGTATCGGCTGATGACGCAGGTAGCTAAGCTGTTGGCGCATCGGTTGGAGGGCGCACGGATTCAACTGGCCGCCACATGAAGGGCCTCTTCGCCTATGGAAATCCTTGGGGGGCTAGGGTAGGGAAGATTGCCCCGGCAATCATCGAGAAAATCCGAGAGGAGAGATGGGGGAGTCCCCAAAGGGCATGCATTTTGGTTGCCCTAGAAACCTCATTTCCATAAGGAGGGGCCGGATGAAGAGCTTGGGTTGGGACCAAAAGGGGGCGAGAATCGGCGCCGCCGGGAAGATCGCTGGGGGGCGATATGTTTTGGCCGGGTGGATTTTTTTTGCCGTCGCCCTAGGTGAGGGGATTTTAGAATTAGAAAAAGTGGGGGTGGTTTGGGTGGGGGGGCGTTCCACCCTGTGGGCGGAGGAAAGTCGGCGGGCCGCCGCATATCGAACGGCGGTAACCGACGCCCGCAGGTGCATGTCCAAACGGCAGTTGGACCAAGCCTCTCAGGCCCTGCGATTGGCCCGGGAAAACGCCCGCAGCGAAGAAGAAAAGCAAGAGGTGGATCGGCTAGAGACGTTGCTGGATTATCTCCGGCAATTTTGGCAACTAACGATCAAAGGCGCCCAGAAGCTCGAAGCCGGCCAAGAGATTGAGGTGGAACTGGGCCGGATGAAAAAGGTCAAGGCGGCCGTGGTGGAACCGTTGGCGGCGGGGCTGACGCTTCGGGTGGAAGGAGTGAATCGGCTTTACCGGTGGGAGACGATGCCTAGTGAAATTGTCTTGGCCTTGGCCAAGCGATCCCTCGCTAAAGACAACGTTTCCAAAGTAGCGATAGGGGCGTTTTTGGCGGTGGACGAGAAGGGCGACCCAGCCCAAGCCCGTAAACTTTGGGAGGAGGCGATGCGGGCGGGATTGGACATCGGTCCGCTGTTGGCGGAGCTGGATGCGGCGGAGGCGGCGGCCAAAAAACCCCCTCTGCCGAAAGAAGATCAGCTCCAACAGGCGGAAAAAGAGCTGAAAGAGGAATATGCTCGATCTTTTGCCAGGGCCGTGACCCCGTCGGCCAAAGAGGAACTGGCACGTAAACTTCTGTCAGATGTACAAAAGAACTCCGATTCGCTCAAGCGATTTGTCATGCTCCGGGAGGCTGGAGATTTGGCGGCCTCGGCCAGCGACGTGCGGACAGCGGCCTCGGCCATCGAACAAATGGCCGAACTGTACAACGTGGACCTCATCCAAATGAAACTCCAAATGCTTAAAAAGGCCGCCGAGGGCGCCCGCTCTCCGCTCCACTATCGGGATGTGGTCCTTTTGAGCCTGAACCTGGCCGATGAGGCGGTCCGGAGCCGCCGTCAAGCCGACGCCCAGGCAGCCCTTACATTAGCCAAAGAGGCGGCCCGCAACTCCAAAAGCCGCACCTTGATCCTTCAAGCCATCGCCGCCGAAGAAAAATTGCTGGGAAAAAAGAAATAAACTCTGCGCCGCATTTGCCACCCCAAGGAGGCGGCTGTTTCTGACGCCCAAAGAGAAACCTCAACAACGCACCGCTACATCCGCTCGACGACCTCGATGCCCAAAAGCTCCAGGCCTTTTTGGATGGTCCGCGCCGTGAGATCGCACAGGAGGAGTCGGCTTGTGCGTAGGGAATCCGGTTGGGCCTTGAGCACAGGACACTGTTCAAAGAAGGCGGAATAACGGTTGGCCAAGTCATAGAGATACGCCGTCAGCAGATTCGGCCGATAATCTTGCAGGGCCAGTTCCAAGGTTTCACCAAACCGCAACAGGGCCAGTCCCAAGTCGCGTTCCGGCGGCGTGGTCAGCAGAATGGGGGCGCCGGAATTCCGCAGCGATTCCGGCTCGACGCCGCCTTTGCGGAAGATGCTTCGCACTCGGGCGTAGGCGTATTGCATGTAGGCGGACGTATTGCCGCTCAGCGCCAGCATTTTCGGATAGCTAAACACATAATCGCTTGTTCGGTTTTGGGACAGATCGGCGTACTTGACCGCGCCAATGCCGACTCGTTCGGCGATCTCGGCCCGTTGCTCAGAAGAAAGTTCCGGTCCGTCTGGCTTGGCGTCGTCGTTTTCGGAAACGATTTTCAAGGCCCGCGTCACGGCCTCGTCCAGCAGACTTTCCAAGCCCACCAGGTCGCCTTCTCGCGTTTTGAACGGTCGGCCGTCTTCGCCCAAAACCGTGCCGAAGCTGATATGCTGAAGCTCCACATCGCGGTAACCGAGCAGCCGAGCCACAGCAAACAGTTGCTGAAAATGCAGACTCTGCCGATGATCGACCACATACAGGATGGCGTCCGGACGCCAGGTTTCCATCCGATATTGCAAGGTGGCCAAGTCCGTAGTGGCGTAAAGGAACGCGCCGTCTTGTTTACGGATGATCATCGGAGTATCGAAACCGTCCAAGAAGATGCAGACGGCGCCGTCGCTGATTCGGGCCAATCCCCGGGCCAAAAGCTCCTCCACCAAGCCGGCCAACCGGTCGTGATAGAAACTTTCGCCCAAGGTCCAGTCGAACTGGACGCCCAGACGCTGGTAAATCCGGTCCAACTCCGCCAGGCAATGGGGCAAAAACTCTTGCCAGAGTCGGCGGTTTTCCGGGTCGCCTGCGTGCAGTTTGGCCGTCTCGGCAAGCACGCGGCTTTCCAAGTTCGGATGTTCGGCGGCCAGACGGGCCAACTCCGCCGATTGCTCGACCTGAGCCGTCTTTTTCTCCAGCTCCGCTTGTTCTTCGATTAACTCGGCAAGTTCTTTTTTCATCGCCCGGGCTACGGGCGCCTCTTTGCCAGATAGGGAAGTTTTGGAAGATTGGGCCGGGTTCGACTGGCCGGAACCTGCCGAGAGGGGTTGGGGAAAGTGCGACTGAAGTTCGGCAATGCGAGCCTGGAGTCGGCCCTCGGCCAATTTCGCCTTGGCCTCCTGATAGTCCATCAGCAGGCGAACCAGTCGATACAGACGAGCCAACTCCTGCACCGGTTGCCGACGGTACGCCTCCGGATCGAGAAAATGCTTGTATCCGTACAGAATCATGCCAAACTGGACGCCCCAGTCGCCGATGTGGTTGTCGCTGATGACGCGGCAGCCCATGAACCGAAGCATTCGGCATAAGGCGTCGCCGATGACGGTGGAGCGGATATGGCCCACGTGCATGGGTTTGGCCACATTCGGAGCGGAATAGTCGATCACATAGGTCCGCGGCGAGCTGACCAAGGGGACCCCGAGTCGGGGATCGGCCGCTGCGCGGGTCAATTGTTCGGCCAGCCAGTCGGTTCGCAGCCGAAAGTTGATAAACCCCGGCCCGGCGATTTCCGGCGGTTCGGCCATGTCGGACACATCCAACCGAGCCGCCAGTTCGGCGGCGATTTCCCGGGGCGGTCGGCCAAGGCGTTTGCCCAAGGGCATCGCCAGATTCGCCTGATAATCGCCGAACCGCTCCTCCTGACTCGGCCGGATCATTTCCAACAGGTCCCTAGCCTCTGCCGCCCAGGACCGCAACGCGTCCTCAAACCGACGTTTCAATTCTGTAAGGATGGACATAAAATCACAATATAACTATATATATAAAAACCGCCGCTAAAGACCCCGGACCTCCCTCAAGCCGATCGATTCCTTCTGACCGCCGAAAGACTCCTGAACGGCACTCAGTACAAACCAGAGGGGATCATTGCGCCGCTTTTTCGGCCGATCCGAGGCGGGCAAGGACCCGTTGCCAAGGAACGCGCTTGGCCTGGGTCCACAATTCTTCCAGAGCATAATAGGATCGGGTTTCCTCGTCAAACAGATGCACCACGACATCCCCGTAGTCCATGACGATCCATCGGCTTTCTTCGTAGCCTTCCAGTCCGATCCGACGGTCGCCCATTTCGGTCTGTAGGACCTGGTCGATCTGTTCGCTCATAGCGTGGAGTTGGCGTCGGCTTGTTCCGGTGGCCAATATAAAATAGTCAAACAGAGTCGTCAGTTTACGCATATCGAGGACAAGGACGTCCCGACCGCGGGTTTCTTCGGCCGCCTGGGCCGCTCGGACCGCCCGTTGAAGGGCGACGGAAGTTCGACTGGATCGCTTTTTGGCTGACTCTTGATTGGATTTCGCCATTTCTCCTCACCTAAACCCAAGGCGAAACATACCCTCTCTATTTCCTTCTATTGTACATTCTCCTCCCCCAAAAACGGAAGCGGCAAAAGGCGAAAAACCGAAATCCCCCTTCCCTCCTGTTCGCGTCCCAAGGCAACCGCCTTCCCAACGGATAAGAAAACGGTTTTAGTAGGGAAATCGTTCGTCCAACGGGGCGGCGGAAAGCTCCACCAAAAATTGCGCCAACCGCTCCACCACCACATCCATCATCCGGTGCGCCTTTTCTGGGGCGGCGGCCAAAGGATTGCCCACCCCGGCGTTTTTCGTCAGCAGGTGCCAGGGCCGAGTAATCGATATCCAGCCGCGGTTAATCGCTTCGAATCGGGTCTTGGCCGGCGGCGTCGGGTCCGCCGCCAAGGAGCCGTCCGGATTCCGTCCAACCAATTCCGGAAAATATGCTAAGGCAAACGACGTTTCCATTTCGCCGGCGTGGTCGTCCACTTCCTGGAAAATCTCATGATATACATCCCGAAAAATGGCGTACCAATTGCACAAAAACAGATGCGCCTTCGTCTTGCCATAGAGTTCCCGCAGCACCCACTTGAAATCGTTGCCGCCGTGGCTGTTTAAGATCACGATTTTCAAAATCCCCGTCGCTTCCAACGATTCCACCAGGTCTTTGATGATCAAGGCCAAGGTGGAGGGGTTCAGGTTCATGGCCAAAGGGAACCGCATATGGTTGGTTTGGGTTCCATAGGGGAGCGTGGGCAGCAGCACGACTTTGGCCCCGCGATTCCAAGCCGCCTCGCAGATTTTCTCCCCCACGGTTTCCCCTTCCAGGGTGTCGATGCCGTAAGGCAGATGAAGGTTATGGGGTTCAGTGGCCCCGAAAGGGATCACCGCCGTTTCGTAATGAAGATGTTTGACCGTACCGTAGTTGGTTTCAGCAAGTTTCCAAGGACGCATAAAAATCACTCGTGAGAAAAACCCTTCACGGATTCAGAAGACAACGAAGTTTCCTCTTATCATACCTTGCCGCCGGGGGCGCCGTCTATGGCGTCTTCGAGTTCCGTTTTGTGGGAAAGCTCGGCGTCTCAATATGAACCTGCGGACATCGGCAGGCCGTCGGCCGACAGGTTCAACCGATCCCACACGCCCAGGTTGGTTTGAGAGGTTCCGGTTTGGACGTAATCGCTGATGAAGTGGACGCTTCCGTCGGCCATGGCCGCATGAATGCCGCCCGGATGCATACTGCGGGCCGCCTGTTGATAATTGGGCCGACTGCCCTCCGCACAAGGCATCCCCATTTGTGCGAGGCGTTCGGCGCCGCCGACGGCCGACCGTGTATCACTGCACCCGTTCGTGTCGTCGGCGTTAAGATACGGTGCGTTCGGGCCGTTGGCGTCGCCGATATATCCATGCGACCAGAGGGCGCTAGGACATCCGCCGCTCATGGCCCACACGCCGCGGGGATCGATCGGTACCACGCCAGCCCGAATCTCGCCCACCAGGATCGTCTGACTGGTTCCATCCCGAATTTCGTCGATCGAGACCGACGTATTGGCCCCCATCACGCCGCGAATGAGCGGATGCCGCCAACCGGACGATGCGTCCGTGGCCGCACTCTCCGTACCGCCGTAGCCGGTATGTCCATTGACGGTCATCTTCCCCAACGCCGCATTGGCCGCATAGTTGCCCCTCGCCCAATTGGCCCCCTGGTTGTATTGGCTTCCGTTGTAAGGCGTCCGGTTATAAGCGTCGGAAGGACACAACATCACCGAAAGCGCGGTGCCGCGAGGCCGCTCGTTGACCGGATCGGTAATATATCGGCTCAAATCAAAGGCGTCCCGCAGAGCCTGTTGTTCCAAGAAGGGCAATATCAGGATGACCCAATTTTCGCTCAAATTGGGGTTGTTCAGGCGCTGGATGTTGTCGGCCGTACCGGGCCGCCAAACCGAACTGGGCGGGAAGATTTTATAGGTACTATGGTAATTGTGCAAAGCCAGGGCGATCTGCTTGAGATTGTTGATGCATTGTGCTCGCCGCGCCGCCTCGCGCGCCGCCTGCACCGCCGGCAACAATAGTGCAATCAAAATCCCAATGATCGTAATCACCACCAAAAGTTCCACTAACGTAAAACCACGTCCTTTGACGCCCAAAGACGGCGTTTCGGGAGTTTTATGTTCGTCTTCCAAAAACATGGCGCCCGAAATCCAATCTTTCATCGCTCCCTCTCCCCTTACGATCCCCCCCTTTTATCGGCCGCAGACGCATAACCTCGCTCAAGGTCGAGGCCCTATCTGCCAGTTTCCAGCGGCCCCAGCACCGCGCGGATGCTCATTTCGACGCCCCGAAGGGTGGACTCTGTATAACCGATGTCTAACCACAGGACTTTGCCCTGAGCATCAACCACGTAGGTGCGGGGCAGTAGTTCAACTTCCCCCTTGGCCGACGGCTGAGCGATCCGAGTAAAATAGGCGCTGTTGGGGTCCACTAGTACCGGCAAGCCAGAGGCCGCCGTCGGCAACACCTTCTGGACCTCCGAAGCCTCGCCGCCTACATGGACGGCCACGGCCCGAACCCCTTTTTCCTGATACTTGGGAAGCAAGTCCTTGGCCAAATCTTGCAACTGCTGAAGGCCCGAAAGGCTCTGGGAGTTCCAGAACACCACGATCGTCAGTTTCTCTCCCCACAGGCTTTCCAGGGCGACTTGTCGGCCTTGGAGGTCCAAAAGTTGTCCGGCCGGCAGTTGATCCCCAACCCAGACGCGGAAGGTGGACCGACGGGTTTGATCCATGGCCACTTTGGGAATCGTGGGCGGCGGCGGCGGGGACGGCTGCTTGGTCGGCAAGACGGTTTCGGAGGGACCGCCCGGCTGCTCCGGCCCACTGGGCGTTGCAGGACTCTGCTGGCCCACCTGAGCGCCGCTCTCAGGCTTTCCCCCCGGTCCTGTTGCCGACGGCTTTTCCTGCTGGCCGCACCCTACACTTACCAAAAATATCCCCATCGCCAACCAACCGATCATCCTCGCAAGAGATTCCATGGCAATCCTCCTTTGCCTCTACGGACGCCCAAAGTCAAACAGATTCCGCTGTCTTCCACTCTTCCCCCCTGCCCCGAAATCCCGGCGTAAAGATCGTCGAGATTTCTCCTCTCCTCGGCGATCCATTTCGGTTTTTTTCCGTTCCTTATGGTGCGCTAGGGTCCATTGTATCGAAACCCTTTTCCTCTGTAAACGCTGAAGATGGCCCTCAGCGTCTTGCATCCTTCCAGCCGACAAACCACAATAAAAGCAGTTTGCCGCTTCTGGGAAGACGCCCCTTGGCGGTCCCACCGAGAGTAGGCCGATGATCGCCCACCGAACCACCGTTCCCGAAGCGGCGTTTCTTGGAAGGGAGTGTCCTTACCGGTCTGCTCCGGTTAAAACCGGTAGGATCATTCCAGAATCTTTGTCCTATCGAGGAGGCAAGACGATGCGACGAGCGGCTGTGGCAAGTGTGCTGGTGTTTTCGGTAGGGGTAGCGAGCGGTTGGCTTGGGCTGATGGGCGTACGTCCCCTCTCGGCCGGGCAGCCTGCCTCGCCGAAGGTATTTACCGACCCGGCTCAGGCAGGTCCTGATTTTGCCGACCAGGGGGAATACGTGGGTCAGGTGCAGACCGACTCCGGCCCTGTGAAATATGGCGCTCAGGTGATCGCCCTGGGAGACGGCAAATTTCATGCCGTTGGCTATCCCGGCGGCCTGCCGGGCGATGGTTGGGACGGCAGCGAGAAGGTCCAAACGGACGGCCAGCGTCAAACAGATCGGATCGTTTTCTCCTTGCCCGAGGGCCGAAAGGCCGAACTCCGCGGCGGCGTTATCACGGTGCTGGATGCGGATGGTCGGCAGATCGCCAAACTGCAAAAGGTCGAACGTCGCAGTCCCACCCTAGGCGCCAAGCCGCCGGCTGGAGCGGTCGTGCTTTTCGATGGGACCACCGCCGACCACTTCCAGGGCGGTCGAATGACCCCGGACGGCCTTCTGATGGAAGGCGCCACGAGCAAACAGAAGTTTGGCAGTTGCACCATCCACGTAGAGTTTCGGACTCCTTTCATGCCGTACGCCCGGGGCCAAGGCCGCGGCAACAGCGGCGTCTATGCCCAGGCCCGCTATGAAGTGCAAATCCTCGACAGTTTCGGCCTAGAGGGCCTGGATAACGAATGCGGCGGGATTTATGGGGTGGCCCGGCCAAAAGTGAATATGTGTTTCCCACCGTTGAGTTGGCAGACCTATGACATCGAGTTTCGGGCGGCTAAATGGCATGATGGGAAATTAGTCGAGCGGCCCCGGATGACGGTCCGACATAACGGCGTGCTGATCCACGAAAACGTGGAATTGCCCTCCGCCACACGGGCCGCCCCGTTGCCCGAAGGCCCCGAAAAAGGCCCCCTGTTTCTCCAGAACCACGGCTGCCCGGTGCGATTCCGCAATATCTGGATTGTGGAAAAAAACGAGTAACCGGACCGTCTCCGCAGCGCGAACAGTCGCGGCCTATTGGGAAGAAAAAGCACCTTTTAGCCGCCGCCAGATACTCCCGGACAAATGCTATACAAATTATCAGCAAATTAGTCTTGCAGATCGAAGGTAAACTCATTAGGCCCTTTGGCGGTTACTTCGGCGGTGAGCTTACTAGAGTCGGCTTGATTGTATTTGGTGGGGATGAGCGATTTGCCGGCGGGCATTTCCTGGCCTTCGGGCGGCTTGAACCCAGGCCGTTGATTCTCCATACAGCGAATTTCCACTTTGTGTTTTCCAACCACCGCGCCTTTTCGAACGCCGCCGCTCTGCGTACCGGTCTCCAGGACGAATGTGCCGTCCGATTGAATCTGCCCTGTAGCCGCCGGGCCTTTTTCCGGGATGAAAATGACCGTACCGAACTCCAGCGGCTTGCCTTTATAGGTTACTTTTCCTTTGGCAGGCGCCAGTTGGAAATCACTGCCCCCGCAACCGACCAAAAGAACCAAACTCGCCCAACTTGCCAAAACAATCCAACCTCTTCCTGTGTTAATCAGAGATCGAAGCATTTTCCCCTCCCTCTACAGTGGACAAAGCTTTGTAAACATCCAACGCGATATTTTCCGAAACGAAATGGACGCTGCCGTCGCCGGCCAGGAAATTGGCCCCGCCCGGATGATGGCTGCCCATGGGCAGGTGGTTATAGGGAATGCCGTCGGCCACCCGCTCCACCGCAGCATTCACTCCATACACCACCACCTTAAAGGTGTAGGAACCATAATTCCCATTGTTTGAGCGGATCCACGCCCGCACATTGCCCGGAAATCCGGAACAGACCCCCGTCTTGTCCGCATGGACAAACTCGCCGACAAACAGCGTATTTGAGGTACCGTCTTTCACGTCGTCGATCCGGCGTTTGAGTTTCCAGCCGAACGGCCCGTTTTTCGGCATATCCCCATACTCAGTCGATTTCACACAGGTTTCCGAGGTGGTGGAACTGTCGCAGCCGGTGAAAGGCAGCTTGCCGCCAACGGCCTGATAGGTGGTGAGCGCCCCGTTTTCGTATGCCGTCGGACTATTTTGAATGATCGACGGCCCCCGATAACTCGGGCAGATGTATTCCGGAATCGGCGTATAGAGCTCCGGACTGTTATAGGGAAGCACGTCCTGTTTGATCCGATTATACACGGCCTGGTGTTCCATATAAGGGAGAATAAACGTAAAGAACCCATACCGATTATTGTCCGGGACCCCCTGCGGCAGATTCTGGTTGTTTTCGTCCATGAAGTTGTGAATGGCCAGGCCGATCTGCTTGAGATTGTTGGTACACTGGCTTCGTCGGGCCGCCTCACGAGCCGCCTGCACCGCCGGCAATAGCAGGGCGATCAAGATGCCAATAATGGCAATGACCACCAAAAGCTCCACTAAGGTGAAACCGCTGGGCCTGAGAGGCCCCTTCCCAGCATTTCTGGCTTGTTTACCCAAAAGGGTGGAACGACTCCTTGGCGAAGCCCCCTGTTTCTGCCCTCGACGTTCGGTCCTAGAAAAGAGCGATCCGATCAGGAAAAACATTTGCCGGTCTCTCCTTATTAGCTCATGGTGAGCGAATTGGCCCCCTGCTTTTCCTCTCAATATACCTCAGGGGCCTGGAAAAGAAAAGGATGGGATAATTGCATTTACTCGGGCAATAGGCGTCATCTGGTAGGCCCCCCCAGGAACTTACGGAGGCTTAAACAGTTTCCCGGCGGCCCAGGCGGCCAGCAGCAGTCCATTGGCTGCCAGAGCCAGTCCACAGCAGAGGGCCATCCGCCATGCTTTGTCCCGGTACGCAGCCGCCAGTCCCCCGGCAGTCGCCAAAAGGGCCAGCAGCACCGCCAGCAGTCCTAACCCAAGCCAGGGGTGCATTTGCTCGGCTTGTAGAGGCTGGGCCATCCACTGCCGCTCCAAAACCCGATTCATGACCAGCATCCCCACTGGGACCAGCAAGCCAAACCCAGCCGCCCAACCGGCCCATCGCCCCTGGCCCCACCAGCCCCCGGCGCCTGATCCGCCTCCGGACGTCGCCAGCCGAACCGACGGCGGCACCACCTGCCCACAAGCCGCACATCGACCCCCTACCCGATCCCGCTCCGTAAGCTGCCGTCGGCAAAGCGAACACCGAACCATCGGCCCGTTCTCCTTCGGCTGGCAGGAGGCCCTCTGGCCGGGTTTCAGCAGGCGGACAGACCAGCCCCTCAGCCGCCGCCACCGCCTTCCGGCGCCGACCATCTACTGCCAAACAATCCCTTCCCGGTCTGTGTATTGTAGGCAATCCCCCGTACTACCGCAATTCTTCCCGACAAGGTATTATAAAAAGCCTTGGTAACATTTCAGCCGAATGCAGTTGGACCTAAGTTTGTCCCCTCTCCCCTGGCGGGAGAGGGCTAGGGTGAGGGGGGTTTTATTGTCACTGCTGCGCAAGCGGCAGTCCAGGCTTTTTATGCTGTCTATTTGTTTCCCCTCACCCGGCCTGCTTCGCAGGCCGGCCTCTCCCACGGGGGGAGAGGCGAATTTTTTCCATTCCGCTGAAATGTTACGTTCTTCCTAGTTCTTCTCATCAAGGAGTGTTGACATGACAACGTTACGGTACGGTTTTATCGGCGGCGGATTTGTGGCGGCGTTTCATCTGCGGGCCCTGCAGGAAGTCCGAGGGATGGAAGTGGCCGGGTTTTACGCCCTGGACCCGGTGGATCGTCTGATTGCCTACTGCCGGGAGCACGGTCTTGGAGAACCCAGGGCCTACTCGAGCATCCGCGAAATGGCCAAACAGGTGGATGTCATTGCCATTTTCGCCCCCAATTACGCCCGGGTGCAACATGTGGAGGAGATCGTCGATGCGGTAAAAGCGGGGGCGCAGTTAAAAGGCGTCATTTGCGAAAAGCCGCTGGCCCGAAACATGAAAGAAGGCCGACGGGTCGTGGAACTGATCCGTTCGGTGGGCGTGCCGGAGGCGTATTTTGAAAACCAGATTCACATGAAGCCGGTGCAGGCCCAGCGGGCGCAGCTCCGACCGGTCATGGAAACGATGGGGCCGCCCACCCTGGCCCGTTCCGGCGAAGAGCACGGCGGCCCGCACTCGGCCTGGTTCTGGGACCCCACCCGCCAGGGCGGCGGGGTCTTGAGCGATATGGGCTGCCACTGCTTGGCCGTCAGTTGGTACGCTCTGACCCCCTGGGGGAAGCCGCCTCGGTTTTTGCAGCCGCAGTCGGTCTGGGCCGAAACCGCCCTCTTGAAATGGGGCCAGCCGCGCTGGCGCGAAGAACTCCTCCGCCGACACGGCGTCGATTACCGCAAAACACCGGCCGAAGATTTCGCCACCGGCATGGTTACTTACAAGAACCCAGAGACCGGCCAACTGGTCAAAGGGCAATTTACCGTCTCCTGGATGTACGACAAACAGGGTCTGCGTCTGTCGTTGGACGGCATCGGGCCGGGCTATGCCTTCGAGATGAATACGCTCCGTTCGCCGCTGGAGGTGTTTATTAGCGATGCGGCCGCCGCCAGCATCACCGATACGGAACTAGCCCTGGAAAAATTGCAGGCAAGCCGAGGGCTTTTGTGCGTACAACCGAACGAAGCAGATCTATACGGATATACCGATGAACATCGGGACGCCCTGGCCGCCTTCCAGCAGGGCCGATCCGCCCTATTGGACTGGGAATACGGCCTGGAAATCACCCGGCTCTCGATGGCGGCTTACCTGTCGGCCGAACGCGGCAGCCGAGTCGATCTAACCGACCCGGCCACCAACCAGTTCCTGGAAACCTATGTGCCGCTGATCCAGCAAGGCCGAGGCGCCGAAGTCTTGCAAGTGCTGTAACTGGCAGCCAGTGATAGTCCGCCGCCAAACGGCGCCCCTCAAAACACCAGCGCACGGAGCAGGCGTCCTTTCGCCTCTTCCTGGGCTGTCGAGAGGACGGCCAGGCCATAGTCTGGCCGAATGAGGGGGCTTGCATCTTTTTAGCAGGACTGAGTAGGAAGAGAGGGTCTTGATTGTCATTCCCGCGCAAGCGGGAATCCAGCTTTCTTGGTGCTGACCATTTGTTCTCCTTCACCCGGCGTCGCCTTCGGCTCAGCCGGTCTCTCGACAGCCAGGGCAGCAGCGGATTTCTGGATTCCCGCTTCCGCGGGGATGACAAAAGGAGGCCCATCATCCTAGCTACTTCCACCAAGGGAGAGGCGAATGCCCACCTTCTGCTCGCCGTGGGAGAGGCGAATGTTCTTCGCTCGGCTAAAATGTTACCTTTTTGCTTGCCTTGACAAGCAGAATTAGGTATAAAAAGGATATTCCCGCCATAGATGGGCCTTGGATGTTTCCCGCCGAGTTCCGAGGCCGCTGTTGGATTTTTCCTTCCTGGAGCAAAAGTCGATCCAAACACGACACATTCCTGGACATGTGCTGATTCATCGGCAACATCATTTTCCAAAGGAGCCCGCCCATGCAGAAGTCTTTCGGGAAGAAATGTTTTTGGTTGGTTAGTCTGTTGGCCGCCGGAAATTTCTGGATGATGTGGCTTTCGCCCGCCGTGGCCTGGGGGCCGCATCCGGAAATTACGCAGGCCGCTTTGGATGTACTGCCCGAAATGGAGAAATGGAAACAAGTGCTGGGCGATCATAATATCCGGCAGCTTACCCAATACTGCTGGATGCCGGACAACCGAGGCCGAGACTTGGGGCCGTTTTACGCCGACGATTATCTTTTGATCCGAAAGGTTCCCTATCACATCGGCCACACCATGCCGACGGTTCAATTGGCCTTTGAGCCGTACTTCCGCCGGGCGCTGCAGGCCCTCCGCACGGAAACGCCCACCAACGCCTGCCGACAGCTTGGCCCGATTATCCATTTTGTCGAGGATGTCGGCGCCCCGCCTCATGCGAAGGTCAACTGCCCCCACCACGGCGAACTGGAAAACTGGGTCAACGCCAAAGCCATCAAGATCGAAGGTTACCGGCCGCAACTTCTGGGCAAAACCGATGATGAAGCCTGCCAGGGTTTAAAACGTCGTATCGACGGCCTGGTGGTTTTTTCTGCCGAGCGGGCCGAACGGGCTTTGCCGCTGGTCTCCGCCCCCAACCCGGACCGCTCCAAGGTGGAACCGATCATCCTGGAGTCTGCCCTGGAAGCCGCCCGCGTAACCGCCGACATGCTCTATACGGCCTTCAAACTCGGCCTGGAGTGGCAAGCGCCCGCTGAGGCCGCCGGCCTGAAAGGCGCTGTTACCGCCCCGACTCTACCCGCCAATGAAGATCAAGAGGCCCAAGTCGTCCTGGCGGAAACCGATTACGCCACCCTGGTCGAATCCTCGAAGGAAAGCGACCAACATCAATGGCGGGGCAACTTTTCCTTCCGCAATCTCCCGGCCGGGGAATATACGGTGGTGGTCTATCGGGTCGGCGCCCAGCCTGCTACGACCAAGGTGAAACTCGAACCGGGCAAAACCGCTCAGGTAGAAATCCAACTTCAAAGCGCCGAACCGGCCGGCAACCTGGTCTATAATCCGGACGGCCAATTGCGTCTTTTGGGCAACCAAACACCCGACCGATGGACTCACCAGGGCAAGACCTACACCAGCGCCCCGATCACCCTGAAACGCCGAATGACCTATGTATGTGGAGCGGTTCGTAAAGACCCCCAGGCGAAAATTTTCTTCCACATGCCGGGCGTTCAACGGGGCGGACAGCCTACGCCGCCTCCCATCCGAAAAGAACTCCCGGCGGATAGCGGACAAATGGAACTGGCCTCCGACCCGGATCATATGACCATCATTGTCCAGGTGCAATCCACGAAACCGCTTACCGAGGCCATTGAAAAGGTTTGGGTCTGCGCTGTGCCCGGCAAAGCGGCCCCTGAAGAAACCAAACCCGAAAAAACGAAAAAATCGGCAAAACAACCGGTTTTGCAAAAATAGGACACTTCCCGCAAAGGAAGGAAAATCCTTTAAGGGGCATCCTTTTTGTCACTGCCGCGCAAGCGGGAATGCAGGGTCCTATGAGGAGGCTACGTTGTTATTCCTCCCAAGCAGCGGCTGCAAGAAGCCTAGATGGGGCGATTGCGCGGAAATGACAAGAAAAGGTACTTCATTCGGTTAAAATGTTTACAGAATGCAAAAGGAGGCCTGTCGTATGCGCCGAGCGTTCCGATTGGTATGGGGAATTTGGTTCGCCGTAGGATTGGCAGTCCTTGGATGGGCGTGTTGGGCGGCGGTCGGCCCGGCTCCAGGATACGCCGCCGAACCGGCAGCGATTGATCCGGCGGATGCCAAGCAGGCGGCGGTTCGGGAGTCGGCCCGGCAGATTCCTATTGCCTACGAAGTCGATGTGGTGGTGGTCGGCGGGAGCACAGGGGCGGTCGCCGCTGCTACCGCCGCAGCCCAGCAGGGCGCCAAAGTCTTTCTGGCTGCTCCACATCCGTACCTGGGCGAAGATATGACCGCCACGTTGCGGCTTTGGCTGGACGAAGGGGAAGAACCCCGTACGGAGCTTGCGCGCCGCATCTTCTTACAGGACCCTCATGCCCCGGAAGAAGTGGACCGCCCCAGGCTCCGGTTCCAATACACGACGGATAGGTCTTCTGCCAAGCTCCACGCCGACACCAAGCCGCCCAGTCTGCTAACAGACGGCCAGTGGGGCAACGCCGTCAAACAGAGCGTCCAATACGACGGCGATGTAACCATTACTGCCGACCTAGGTAAACCAACGCAGGTCGATTCGGTCCGGGTGATCGCCTATGTGCGCAAAAGCTCGTCCCAGCCGGAGCAAAACTTCGCCGTGGCCAAAATACTCCTGTCCATTAGCAACGACGGGCAGACATGGACCGAAGCCGGCGTGCTCCAGCCGCCTCCGCTATCCGGCGACGGGGCCGATGCGCCCTCGACATTTACCGGCCGGATTGGACAAAAGGCCCGGTATGTGCGTCTGGAGGTGAAAAAAGAGGAAAATGCGGGGCGGATCCTGCTGGGCGAGGTGGAGCTCTTTGGCCCGCCGGAACCGGAAAAGGCCGGTCAGGCCAAGGTGCGTCGCATTGCCCGCCCGATGCATGTGAAAAAAACCCTGGATGACGCCCTCTTGTCCGCCAAAGTACCGTTCCTCTATAGTTGCTACGTTACCGATGTTTTGGTGGACGGCCAGGGGCGGGTCAGCGGGATCGTGATGGCCAATCGGGCCGGCAGGCAGGCGGTGGTGGCCCGGAGTGTCATCGACGCCACGCCCCGCGCCCTGGTCGCCCGACTGGCAGGCGCCAAGTTCGCCCCCTACCCGGCCGGTTTGCATACCCTCCACCGGGTGGTGATTGGCGGCCAGCCGGTTGCAGGCGAAAACATGGAGCATCGGCTCATTGGCGAAGGCGTCTGGGACCTGCTGCCCAATCCGGCGGAAGGGACAGGCGGTCGCTGGCCCATGATCGAATACACGCTTCGCCTCTCCATGCCGGACGACTCTTTCGCTTCCTGGGCGCAGGCCGAGCAGCAGGCCCGCACGATGACGTATCACCCCGATCAGCAACTGACCGCGGACGTGCTTTTTGAAACGCCGCCCGATCCGGTGGAAAGCGAGGCCGCCGCGGCGTCCGGCTCAACCGGCGGGGGAGGCTCGGACGGCTTGGCCGCCTTCCGACCCAAAGGAAAAGCTGAACTTTGGATTCTGGGCGGTTGTGCCGGGGTGAGTCGGGAAGAGGCAGCCCGATTACTTCGGCCGGTTCGGCTTATGGAGTTGGGAGAACAGATTGGTCGAGCGGCGGCTAAACAGGCTCTGAAAACCCCTGTCCCGGAAAAGGTGCAAGTCTGCGGAGGACGCTTTGCCAACGATTCGTCGGATAGGAAACCGGCGGCGTCAGGCGATGTGCGGGAAGAGCTTCGGGGACTCCGCCCCGCTTTGGCCGACCCCAAACAGATTCACACCGTGCCGCAGCCGGATCGGCTTTTGCCTGTATTAGGCCGGTATGATGTGGTCGTCATCGGCGGCGGCACCGGCGGAGCGCCAGCCGCCATTGCCGCTGCACGGGCCGGCGCAAAAACGGTGGTTTGTGAACAGCTCCACATGCTCGGCGGCGTGGGAACGGCCGGTTACATCAGCGGCTACTACTGGGGCAATCGCGTCGGTTTTACCGCCACGGTCCCCACGGAATCCCAGGGCGGTCGCTGGCTACCCGAACGCAAAGCCGAGTGGTGGCGAACCGAACTGCTCAAGGCTGGTGGGCATATCTGGATGGGCGTGATCGGTTGCGGCGCCTTCGTGCAGGACAACCGCGTTTGCGGCGCCATAGTGGCCACCCCAGAAGGCCGAGGGGTGCTTTTGGCCAAGGTGGTTATCGACGCTACGGGCAATAGCGATGTGGCGGCCGCAGCAGGCGCGGAGTGTCTCTATACGGACAGCTCGGAGCTGGCCATGCAGGGTACCGGCCTGCCGCCTCGCCGGTTGGGCGCTTCCTATACGAACACCGATTTTACGATCACCGACGAGACCGACATGATGGACATTTGGCACTTGCTTGTCTATGCCAAGGACAAATACGCTCACGCCTTCGACCAGGGCCAACTGATCGACACCCGCGAACGGCGTCGCATCCGGGGCGAGTTCGTCATGTCGATTCTCGATCAAATGCTCGACCGCACCTATCCGGATACCGTGTGCATCGCCTACAGCAATTTCGATACGCATGGATATACGGTCGATCCTTTTTTGGAACTGGAGCACCCAGAACACAAAGGCTTCCGGGTTCGGATTCCCTATCGGTGCATGTTGCCCAAGGGATGGGAGGGGATTTTGGTGGTTGGCCTAGGGCTGAGCGCGCACCGGGACGCTGTGCCACTTATCCGGATGCAGGCTGACATCCAAAACGGCGGTTATGCGGCGGGGCGGGCGGCCGCCATGGCCGCCCAGGCGGGACTGCCCCTTCGGCAAATCGACATCCGCGCCTTGCAAAAGCACCTGGTCGAGATCGGCAATCTGCCTGAAAGTGTGCTGGAAGAAAAGGATAATTTCCCCCTGCCGCCGGAGCGGATCGCCCAGGCTGTGGAAACCGTCAAAGACAATTTCCGGGGCGTGGCAGTGCTCTTGGCCCATCCGCAGCAGGCCATGCCCCTGCTGCGAAAGGCGTACCAGGAGGCACAAAAGCATGAGGAAAAACTCATCTACGCCCGCATCCTGGCTGTGCTGGGCGACCCAACCGGCCTAGACACCCTGATTACCGAGGTGCGTAAACACACCGAGTGGGATCAAGGCTGGGACTACCGGGGCATGGGGCAGTTCGGCTCGGCTCTAAGTCCACTGGATCAATTGATCATTGCCCTGGGCCGAACGCGCGATCCGCGTGCTCTCCCGGCCATTTTGGAAAAGGCCAAAATGCTCTCGGCTAAAGAGGCCTTTTCGCACCATCGGGCCGTGGCGTTGGCGCTAGAACTGATCGGCGATCGTCGGGCTGCGCCGGTCTTAGCCGGGCTGCTTACCCAGCCGGACATGTCCGGCTACGTACACGAAACGATCGAAGACGCCCGCCGATTCGATCAGAAAAGCCCCGGCGGAACCAATGCAGTGCAAACCCGGCGGGATTCGCTCCGGGAACTGCATCTGGCGCGGGCCTTGTACCGATGCGGCGATTACGGCGACGTAGGTCGGGCCATCCTGGAACGTTACACTCGAGACCTTCGCGGCCATTTGGCCCGGCATGCCAAAGCTGTGCTGGAGGAAGGCCCTCGGCCTGCTCCGCCCTCGCAACCGTCGCCGCCTTAACCCTATGTTCGTTGGGTTTTGCGGGAGGGGCCATATTTTTCCTTACCAGCCACCCCCTACTCCCCACGCCATATCCATGCCTGAGCGGGCGGGAATTCAGAATAGAGCGGGGTGTTAAGAAGCTCTAACAAAACGGCCTTTCCTACTTACTTCCTCCAGAGGGGAGAATAGGTCGAATCTTTTGGGGCTTCGTTTTGTTAGAGCCTCTAAAAACATTTAGAATTGTCGGGTTATCTCCATTAGGCCAGGCAACGGAAATCGGGCAGGTTGCCTTGAGCGTCCCAGGGTAGAGGGCGTGGAGGAGTGAGGATTTCGAGATGGGGGTGGTTTTGTGCTTCGGTCCAGTAGGCGGCCCCGCATTCCACCTCGGTCAGTTGTAAGGTGTTTTCGATCCAAAGGAGTCGGGCCTCCTGAGGAGGGCGCAAGCCGATGGTTTGCAGAGCCGCCCGAAGCATTTGCTCATCCGTCGGATAGTCCAGCGGGAGCATGGCAGCCGTGATGTGATTGGCCGTCAGGGCGTTCAGCCGGGTAGCCGCTACATCCATTTCTTCCAAAATGTGCGATCGGCAGAACTCCGCCATGCCCAGTCCAACGGCGTTTCCATGGGTGGCTCGGCTGAGCCGACGCACAGCGATCCGCTTCACGCGCGGCCGTTCGCCTTCGACGGCTTTATGATCGTCGAATTTTCGGCCTATGACGTTGGTGTCCATGCCGGTTCCGCTGATCTCTTTGCCGATTTCGTCCACCAAAAGCAGGTCCACTTCCTCAAAAGGCAACCGGGCCATCCACTGGCGGGCCAAAGCCAGCAAGTGTTGTTCCCGCTCGGCAAACTCCTCCGGCCGGACCGCCTCGATCAGGGCCGTTTGATCGTAAGCGTTTTCGACGATGGCCAAGCCGCCCAGTATCCGGCATCGACGAAGCACCTCGTTGGCCACCGCCTGAATAATTTCTGCAAAGCTATAATCCTCGATGGCGGCGTGATAGACTCTAGCGCCCTCGGCCTTGCCCAGACCGATGAGCAACATCTTCATCAAACCGCTCTCAATCGGGCCGACAAACCGGGTATGCGGCTTAATGCGATTGACCACCAGGACATGATCGGCCTGGAAGGCATGGCGATCAAAATAGACAGGAAACCCCAGCGGAGTTTGGCAGACGATGACCGTCTCCATACTGGAGCGGATCGGACAGCCGACCGTTTCCGGCGTAATCCCATAAGAGGCCAAGACGGCCAACTGGCCTTCGGCAGTGCCACCGCCGTGGCTGCCCATAGCGGGCGTAACAAATGGCGCCGCCCCGAGCTGGTGGAAATGCTGCACTACCGCTTGAAGGATTTGCAGGTAGTTGGCAATACCTCGGCTGCCGGCGGTAATGGCCACGGTTTGGCCGGGCTGCACGCGCTCATGGAGCGGCAGACGACTCAATTGGCGATGTACCTCACCGGCCACATCCTCAAGCCGGGGAGCAGGAAAGCTCTGCCGGATACGAAAAATCTTTGGAAACTCCGTCATCGCAACCTGGGAGCGGCAAAAGAGAAGCCGTAGCGGCCTCATGGTTACCTGGATTCCTGCTACGTGCGTAGGAATGAGAGGCCGGCGTCCTTCGGCGAAAATGTTACTTTGTTTTTTGAGCGGGAGACGGAGAGGCCACGGGAGCAGAAACAGCGCTGGTAAGGGTCCCTTTATGCTTCATTAACTCTTGAACCACATCGGCTTCCAGGAGCTTGCCGTCGGTGTCGCGGAGTTTTGGGTTCTCAAACGGCAGCAGACAAGCGCGCACGGCGTCGAGGATTTTCTGGTGGAGGGCAGCGGCGTCGGGCGATGAAGAGGCTACCTTCTGTAACCCGCTCAATCCGTTATATACTCCGATTAAATGGGTCTGGAGCCGACGGGCAACCAACTTTTTCTCCTTTTTATATGTCTCCAGTTCCGTATCCAAGGCGTCCAGGGCTGTTTGTCCTATTTCGCGCAGCGTCTTACTCAGATCGCCGGGGAAGCCTTGACTGTAATCTAGGTTTCCGAGTGCTCGTGCCGCCGACGCTCGAACTCCTAAGGGATTGGTGGTATCGGCCAACACTTCGATTAAAACCTGAGCAACCTGGCCATTGGGGCCGGGAGTTTTCAGGAGTTCCAGCACTTCCATCGCCTGCACGCGAAGCCAAGTGTGTGCGGCAGCCGATTTTCCGGAAGGCGTCCGTTGCTGGACCATGCCGGCTAAGAGGGTCGCCGTTTGAAGTTTCACAGGCTCGGCCACCGCCCCCAACTCCACATGACGGCGCACCCCCACCAAGGCAGCCACCCGAAGCGCATCCGGTGTGTCAGGATTTTGCAAAAAACGTAACAGAATCGGCTGCATCTCCGGCAATGGTTCTGCAGGCTTTGTGGGCTTCGGCTCCACCCGATTCAATTCGCCCAGGGCCAACACCGCATTGACCCTTGCGACAGGGGCGTGATTGCCTTCGGCCATTTTGACCAAAAGGTCCATCACGATCTTCAACGCCTGGTCATGGGCGGGGTTTTCCGCCTCTCGCAGTTCCCGGAGCAATTCCTCTCGAAATTTTCGCACATCCGCCCGATTGGCCTCCACAGTCCACCGGGCCAGCCCATATTGGGTGTAATACTCGGTGAGCAATTTGACCTGTTCGGCGTTCAATGTACCACCGCGTAACATCTTGGGCACTTCCGAACGATATTTGCGCTGCTCTTCATTGACCGGCCATTCGAGGACCGGCGTCGGGGCTTTCTCCTTGCCAGGGGGCGTGCCAAGTTCTGTAGAGGGGCCTTTCGGCTTCGGGGCCTCCGGCGTCTTCTCCGCAGGCTTCGATTCCGGCAGGTCTTTCTCCTTCTCCTTCGAGACGGGCGCCGACGGTTTCTCAGCCCCCTTTTCGGTAGGCTGTTTCGCCGATTTTGGAGCAGGGACTTCCGGCTTGGAAGGATCGGATTCTTTTACCGCCGGTTTTTCTCCTTCGGCAGGCATATCCGGGACATCGGCTTCCGGAGCCGCCTTTGAGGCCGGGGCCTTCGCTTCCGCCGCCCAACCGGATGGACATTCGCCCTCGGCGAAGCATCCCAACCAAACCCCTCCTACCAATAAAGCGACAAACACCCACCTGCTCTGATTGCTTTTCAAGAAGTTCATCCCGTTCATAGATAGAAATACCTTGCCAATGCTCAAAAGCTAACGAAAAAAATCTCCCTTTATCTCCATAAACCTACTTGCCGCCCTAGGATATGTCAAGTTGAATCTCCGTAACATTTTAGCCGAATGCAAAGGAGGCTTATTTTATACCCAGCATTGTCATTCCCGCAAAAGCGGGAATCCAGAAAAACAAAAACTCTTGAAAGACCTGGATTTCTGCTTGCGAAAGAATGACAAGGACTGCATTCGGCTAAAGGGTTACGAATCTCCTAGATGCCGGAGAATGCCCCTGAGGAGATATTGACCCCCCTCGGATGTAATCCCGTCTGTTAAACGGTAAATGGTTGTCCTACCGGGACAGTGGAACCAGTCTAACAAAAGGGGTTACAACAGAATATCTCCCCCACCGCGCGTTGGTCTCTCCACGGCTTTCTAGGACGACCAGCCGCCCCCCGGCAGGGGGGGCGGGGACAAGGCGTCCCTTAAATTTCCTTCCACACACCTGGCAGCGGGGCTTCGTAGGTTCCGTCCGGCCCGGCTTTGATGGGTGGCGGCGTGTCGAACGTCATCTGGTCGATGTTCGATACCAATTCAAACTGCGAGTTCATCGCCTCGTCCCAGGTAACCAGTTGGCCGGTGTGGGCGGCCATTCGGCCCAGAAGCGTGGCCATGTTGGCCAACCCCGCCCGCCGGGCCTCGTTGTGGGGCTTGTCCTGCCGAATGGCCGACAGAAGCACTTTCCATTCCTCATGGTAGGGATTGCAGTCCGGCTCTTTATACTGCCAGACGATCTCTTCGGGGACCATGCGTTGGCTTTTGTAGATGCGGGGTTTCGGGGCAGCCAGGCTCTCCATGATCACCGCCGACCCTTTGCTCCCGTGGGCGTAGTCCGCATAGGTCTGCCAGCAATTGTTCATGTGCCGGGAGAAGGCGAACAGTTTCGCCCCGTCGGCAAAGGTGTATTCCACACAATAGTGATCAAACAGGTTGCCGGCTTCCGGATAGCATCGGCCTCCCATGGCCTGGGCCGAGACCGGCCACATATCCTGTTTCACCCAGCAGGCTTGATCCACGTTATGGCAATGCCAGTCGATAAAAAACCCGCCGGTTACCCAGTTGAAACAGACCGGATGCTGGAGCTGGAACATTATTTCATTGACGCCCGGCGGCAGTTTGGGACAATGGACCGGCCCGTGTACTCGGTAAATCCGCAGCGTATGCACTTCGCCAATGGCCCCATCCCAAATGCGTTTTACGACTTCCTGCCGGGCCGCCGAATGGCGCCACATAAACCCACAGCCTACCTTCAGGCCCTTCTTTTCCGATTCCTCAGCTGCCCGGAGCAATCGGCGCGTGCCCGGCGCATCGACCGCAAACGATTTCTCCATAAATACGTGGAGGCCCTTTTGGACGGCATATTCAAAATGAAGCGGACGGAACACCGACGAAGTGGTCAAGATAACAATGTCGCCGGGCTGGAGGCAATCCATCGCCTTCCGGTACGCATCGAACCCCAGAAATTGCCGTTCCGGCGGCACATCCACTTGGGCCGCAAAGCCGGTGCTGAGATGTTTATAGCTGGTCTGGATTTTGTGTTCAAAGATGTCGGCCATAGCAAAGAGTTTGATTGGCCCAAGTTCCAGCGCGGCCGCCGCCGCAAACGCATCGGCCACTGCGCCGGTCCCCCGCCCGCCGCAGCCGATCAGGGCCAGCTTGATCGTCGATCGCTCCGCAGCGTGGCACTGCCGGGCCAGGCCGGTTACCAAAGCCGTCCCACCCAATAGCCCAGCACCTTTCAAAAACCCCCGGCGGGAAAACCCGCTGATTTGCCGATCCTGGTGGGATGCTTTCGAAGCAAGCAATCGACTTCGGGCTAGAGATTTTTTGTTCATAACATTCTCCTTTTCAAGTGGAGGGTGGAGGGACACCTGCTTTTCGACGCTGCCTGACGCTATTATCTTGAAGGAAGCAGAATGGCGTGTCAACCACTCGGTGGAAAACCATGGGGGGAACTATAAATTGTTGGTATTGCCCGAAAAAGATGTAGCCGCCCTAGCCGAGGTTGCTATCGACATTCCAACACAGTAGAAAGAAAGCATAGAAGCTGGACAGGATTTCTATTTTTTAGGGAGGACAATACTCATGACTACACTCACTCGGCGGGAATTTTTGGAACGGTCGATGATTGCGACGGTGGTCGGCTGGGAGGCCCATCAGCGGGCTTTATTGGCTGCGGAGGCCCGGCAGGCTAGCCCCGCAAAAGCAGAGGGCAGTTCCAGTCCGAACGAACGGCTCGGTGTGGCGGTGATCGGCGTTCGCGGCCGAGGTGCTGCTCACGCCCAAATCTTTGCCGCTCGGAAGGATTGCCAGATTCTGTATCTATGCGATTGCGATCGGGCGGTTGGCCCGGCGCTAGCTGAGAAAATCACCCCCAGGCCCAAGCTGGTCGAAGACATGCGCCAGGTGTTTGACGATCCCCGGGTGGACGTGGTTTCCATTGCCACGCCGGACCATTGGCACGCCCTGGCGGCCATTTGGGCCATGCAAAAGGGTAAAGATGTTTATGTCGAAAAACCCGTAAGCCACAATATCCGGGAAGGCCGACGTATGGTCCAAGCCATGGAAAAATACCGCCGGATTTGCCAGGCCGGCACCCAGCACCGATCGGCCGGCTCGGCCCAAGCCGCCGCCCAGTATATCCGAGAAGGTAAACTGGGCAAAATCGACTGGATCGTCAGTTTCATGTATCGGCCGCGAGGCCCCATCGGACCGCCCGGCGAGTATCCGATCCCGCAGTCGGTCAACTACGATCTTTGGTGCGGCCCGGCCCCGGTTCAAATCCCTCTACGACGCAAAAATTTCCACTACGATTGGCATTGGTTCTGGGACTACGGCAACGGCGAGCTGGGCAACAACGGCATCCACGCCGTGGATTTGGCCCGGAAAATTACCGGACTCCAAGGTCTAGGCCAAGGGGTGTTGACGATTGGCGCCCGGCACTTCCAGGACGCCGGTCAGACGCCCAACTCAGAACTTGTCGTCCATGATTTTGGGGAAATCACCTTGCTCCAGGAGATTCGTAATCTCAAAACCGAGGAGCCGCCCTTCGACGCCGTGGTGTTGATTCGGGGAACCGAAGGGTATTTAGCGGCTACATGGGGTTCCGCCGGGGTCTTCGACAAAAATGGCAAAGTGATCCAAAAACTCCAGGGGAAAGGCGAAGACCATTTCGCCAATTTCCTCCGGGCGGTTCGCAGTCGGAATCCGGCCGATCTGAGTGCGCCGATTATCGAGGGCCATACTTCTACGTCGCTGACGCACTTGGGCAAGATTTCTTATCGGCTTGGCCAACCGGCCTCCAACGAAGAGATCCGAAAGGCGGTGGAAAAACTCCCTCATGCCGAGGATGTGCTGGCCCGATGGGAAAGCCTCCGGAAACACCTGGAAAGCCATGTGGCGAACGAGGCGAAGGTTGGAATGAAGATTTGGCCGCTCCGATTAGGTCCTTGGTTGAGGTTTAATTCGGAAAAGGAAACTTTTGTGGACGGCCCGGCAGAAGCCGCCGCCTTGCTCACCCGGCAATATCGGCCTCCGTTTGTTGTGCCGGATGAAGTGTAATCGTCAAGGGGCCTTGCCGAAAAGTCCTCCCACTACGGCGTTGTGCTGCCGCCATAAAAAGCCGATCCGATTCCCAGAGGAAAAGTCCTCTCTGGAGGACGATGGAAATGGAGCATCCGATGCTTGGGTTTTTGAATGAGCGGGAACGGTTTATTCCGGTGCAGGCGCCGACGCTTTTGGAGCGGATGTTGGCCGACGATCGGCTCTCGGCCAAGGAGCGGGAGCAATTGGCCGCCTTGGCCGAGATGCTCCAGGCCCGCATCCATTTTGAATTCCTCTCCGAAGGCGAACGCGTGAAAGCCCTTTATGATCCTTTCAATCCGGACCGGGATACGTTGCCTTTGCGTCCGCCGTCGCCGACGGATCGGGGGATGGAGGCTTTCCAGGAGCAAACCGAGGCGGATCGGGACGCCCGTTTTGATCGGCTTCGGGAGGGGGTCGAGTTTTTCCTGACCAAAAGCAACTATACGAAACTCACCCCGGAGCAATTGGCCGCCTGTATGCAGTCGAAAAGCCGATGGGGCTTGGCCGTCAAAATCGACCCCCGGCAGTACCAGGAGATTGACGTCTATTACCGTGGGGTCCGACAAGAGATGCGGACCGAGTGTTCCTGGCGGACGTTCTGGCGGCCCGTACGATCGCCGGTGTGGATTTTTGCTCGGGTGGCGGTGCTGGTGCGGCAAACCGATCCGACACAGGCCGATCGGGTGTTGCTGAAATTGTTCAAGGAAATCGTCATCGACGATCTCAAGATGACTTGGCCGAATATCCGAATCCTTATGCGACCGCTGGACCAGGCTATGATCGCCGCCGGCGCTTTGGGCGGGATATTTACGCCGCTGTGGAAACTGCTGGTGGCGGTAACGCTTTCGCCCTATGTGGTGGCCACGGTGGTTTTTGGCTGCCTCAGTGCAATGGTCCGCGCCATCTGGGGGTTTTTCTCCTGCAAAGAGCACTATGTGAAGACTCTGACGCACAACTTGTATTATCAAAACTTGGCCAATAACCTAAGCGCCCTGGCCCGGCTGATCGAGACGTCCGAAGCCGAAGAGGTTAAAGAGGCCCTCTTGGCCTATTATCTGCTTTATGTGGAACGGGACCGCGACTACACCGCCGAAGAATTGGACCGCCGGATCGAGCAGTGGCTGGCCCAGGAGTTTTCACTGCCCGATGTGGATTTTGAGATTGAGGATGCCTTAGGGAAACTGGCGGCCAAACAGTTGGCGGTGGTTCGGACGGCGGAGCACCAATCAGATAGCTCGACGCCTGCCGCCCAAATAGAAGCGTCTTCACCAGGAAGCAGTTCCGCGTCCACGACGTCCGATCAGCCTTCCGAAGGACAAACCAGGCAAATCTGGAAAGTCTATGATTTGCCGAGCGCATTGCGCCGGTTGGACTGCTGGTGGGACGAACGGTTTCCATATTATGAGCCGCTGGAGGCGAACCCGTCGGACCGGTTGGCCGACGCGGCCTGGCCGCCGCACCGCCAACAAGGGTTATAGTTCCCAGCCGGGACGGTACTGCCGCCGCACCAGGGCGTTCAGCTCCGGCAGGTTGGAACACTCCATTTTTGTAGCGTCCCAGACAACTTTTTTACCGGGACCAGCTTTGATCGCCAAACAACCCAAAAGGACCATTTCGGTCAAAGGACCGGCTACGTCGAAGTGAGAACTTGGCTGATAGCCCTCTTTGCAGGCCCGAAGGAAGTCGGCCACATGCACTCCCACCCCAGGCCGATCCGAGGATTTGACCCGGGGGAGCTTTTTGGGCGGCGGCGGAAACGCCTTGTGGGCCTCTTCCGGGATAAGCCGGGGACTGCCCACATAGTTGCCGCAGTGCAAGATGCCCTTTTCGCCGACGAAGATGATGCCGCCGGTTTTCAGTTGCCGACCGTATTTTTTCTCTAGCTCTAGCACAATAGGCGGCCGATTCTGTTTTTCCACGTCTTCTTCGTGGGCGGTCGAGCCGGTTGTCCCAAAATACCCGTCGTACCAATACACCTTCACCGCCGGTTTGTCGCCCCGAGCCGGAAAGTTCCAACGGATCACGTTCCGCAGAGGAAATCGCTCCTCGGAACCGCCGAACTGCTCCAGACATTCGACGCTTTCCGGCGCACCAAGCTCCAACGCCGTAAAGGGGCCGTCCAGGTTATGGCACCCCCAGTCGCCCACCGACCCGTCGCCAAACTCCCACCAGGATCGCCATTGCTGGGGGTGGAGCTCGTCGTGGTAATCGCGGTATCGGGCCGGGCCGATCCACTCGTCCCAGTGCAGTCCCGGAGGGACCGGTTTCGCGGGCGGGCGCCCGCCCACACCGCCCCGGCCAGTAGGCGCCCAACTGTAGGTCTCCAGGACGTTGCCAATCGCCCCGGCCTGAAGATATTCGCAAAGCCGACGCAGCCCCTCGCCGCTATGGCCTTGATTGCCCATTTGGGTAACCACCTTGGCTTGCCGGGCGGCCTCCATCAAACGCCGCACTTCCTCGATCGAATGGGCCAACGGCTTTTCCACATAGACGTGTTTGCCCAGTCGAATGGCCCGCATGGCCGCCGGCGCATGATGATGATCCGGCGCGGCCACAAACACCACATCAATCTCCCGATGCATCTGGTCAAACATCTTGCGATAGTCGGCAAATTGTCGGACGGCGGAGACTTTCGCCTCAGGCCAGTTTTGCTGGATGGCCTTCATGGTTTGGGCCAGATGATTGTCATCCACATCCACCAGGGCGACCAATTGCTCGCTGACCGCGCCGGCCACACTGACCATACCCTGATTGGCGCAGCCAATGACGGCCGTACGAAGTTTGCTATTGGGCGCCGGATCGGCCAAAAAGGCCGGAGCGGGAAACGCCCGTAACCCCGCCGCCGCACCGGCTACGGCAATCGTGGAAGTGCGAATAAACCTGCGTCGGCAAATGCGTTCGCTCATCGCTATTGTCCTCTTAAGAAAAAACTACCCTTGGGAAATTCCAAGATGCATTCCGAAACTCTCTTCTATTATCATAAAAAGATTTTGGTAGGAGGGCCAGATATCGGGCCATTTGGAAAAGAGGCTGAAACGGCGGATGGTTTGAAGAGAACCGCAATGTATATTTTTATAGTAATTTCCGGAATTCCTCCACACCGATATCCGCATCACATAAAATGGCCCATAACGGCCCCCAAGGGACTATTTTGCCCTGATACACAGCCACGGTGAGCCGTTTCCCATCGATCGGCCTACGTAGATGGAGAGGGATGCCTTTTTGCCGTACTCGCTCAAAACCGGCTTTTTATAAAACGCATACCTGGCGGAGACAGTCGATACGAGGAAGTTTTTCACTCATGGCCTACCGGCGCCGCAAGTCGAGTAATAAAAATCGTAACATTTTAGCCGTATGCAGAGGGGGCTGATTTTACGGCAGAAGTTACTCGGAATTGTCATTCCCGCGAAAGCTCTCAATCCAGGATCCTATGAGGCGACTATATTGTTATTCCTACCAAGTATAGGCTGCAAGAAGCCTAGATTGGGCGATTGCGCGGCAGTGCCAAAGTACTGCATTCGGCTAAAATGTTACGAAAAACGGATGCGGTCATGTAGGGACATATCGCCTTCGGGTGTTCTGCTATGGGGCGGCGCGTTTTTCCAGGAGCAGTTCCAGGTAGCTGCGGCGTTCGGATTGGCGGAGGTCCAACCGGTCGGCCAAGTCGGTAAGGACGGATCGGGCGGCCTCCAAACCGGCCATATCGCTCACCAGCTCCAACTCGACAAACGAACCCAATTCGGCCACTTCGTCCAGGGAAATCTCTACCCGGTATCCTTGCCAGACCAGAAAGGCTTTTTGACGCAGCTTGCGGACCTCGGCTACGGGTCGAAACCCCAGGGCCTGGAGCAGTTCGTCCCAGGCAGCGAAGGCGTCCGGCCCTTCGGGCAGCGGCAGGTCGATTTCCCGACGGGTTTTAGTGGTCGGGTCGATTTTGGGGCCTTTGTAGGTAAGAAAACAGCGACCGGCCTTTTGACGAATGCGAAGGGCCTCGTCGGTTTGGGTGAAATTACGGGCTGGATGTGCGTAATAAAGGTCCCGTTCTTCCTGGGCAGGCGTAACCTCCGCCCCCAAGGCCGATAATTGGGCCGCCACCGCTGTTATATCCTCCACCGGAAACTTCATCTCCACTTCCATCCGCATCGGAATATCCTTTCGATCGGTGTGTTGTAGCATTTTAGACGCTGGAAAACAAACCAGTCCCTTCTCATTCCTGTCCAAGGGTATCCCCCTGGTTATCATTGCTGTGCAACCAAGAATCCAAAATCCCCTCTCCTCTGGCATTGGACACATCCCAGAGGACCGTGCAGGAAGCTGGACAAACCGCCAAGGCGGCGGAACTCCTTCGCCTCTCCCCGCCGCGGGCATTGGTATCTACACAAATCGGTGGAGGGGGCGAGGTTCAGGAGAGTGCAAACCGGGGTAACATTTTAGCCGAATGCCGTACTTTGTCATTCCCGCCAAAGCGCCCAATCTAGGCTTCTTGCAGCATCTACTCGGGAAAAATACCAAAGTAGCTGCCTCATAGGACCCTGGACTGCCGCTAGAGCGGGAATGACAATGTATGGACCTTCTTCCCAATAGATGTCCTTCCCTCGGCTGAAGTGTTACAATAAAATAGCCTGTTGGCCGACGTTCAGACGGCCTTCCCACCGCAGGCCAAATGTGTAGATACCAATTTCAGGAGAGAGAGGAGAAACCAGGGTTACTTCACTCGGCTGAAATGGTACAAACAATCTTGTTTGCTATTTCTTCTTAACCTTATACCAAAATAACCACTGGGAAGGTACTGCCAATTTTCCCCGTCCACCTCAAAACTGGGGATAACTCATTTTTCCACATGTTGGACAGCACCAGGGGTGATTATACTACTAAGAAAGCGATGTGTGTCTGGTTCTCTTCGGATTTGCGCCGCCGTTCCCCTACCCTCAAAGCCTAAGAGATTATTGCGGTTGAATGAACAGCTAAAGCATCCGGCCTCGGAAATAGTCTATTTTTAGGGTTTTCCCAACAGCGGCAGGTTTAATTGCATATTCCAAGCTCAATAACATTTTAGGCGAATGCAGTACCTTATCATTCCCGCGTAAGCGCCCAATCTAGGCTTCTTGCATCCACTACTTGGGAGGAATAACAAAGTAGCCGCCTCATAGGACCCTGGACTGCCGCTAGAGCGGCAGTGACAATACCGGGCAAATTTCGCCTTACAATAAGCCTCCTTTGCATTCGGCTGAACTGTTACCAAGCTCAATAAAAATCGGAATTATGTAGAGGTTTTATTTGGCAAGAAGTTACCTTTTTGCTTTAGGAGAGATCGGAACATGTCCTACCAGAGGGGTCGGATGTCTCGGCGCGGGTTGCTGTTGGGCGTCGGGAGTGGTTTGGCGGTTCCCTGGTTGATTCCTTCGTCGGCCTGGAGTGCGCCGGGCCGACCGGGACCGAATGAGCGGATCGGCGTGGGGGCCATCGGGGTCGGCAATCGGGCCTCGTTGCTCCTGGAGCAACTTCCGGAGAATGGCCGAATTGTCGCCCTGTGCGACTGCAACCTGCCGCGGGCCGACGCATTCAAACAAAAGAAAAACGGCGATTGGCCCGTGTATCAGGACTATCGTCGGCTGTTGGAACGCCGCGACGTGGACGCGGTGATCGTAGCTACCCTGGATTTTCAACGGGTGTTGCCTTGTATCCACGCTTGCCAGGCAGGCAAGGACATCTACGCGGAAAAGCCGCTGACTTTATACATCCACGAAGGCCGGGCGCTAGTCGAGGCGGTCCGCAAATACGGGCGGATTCTCCAGGTGGGCACCCAGCAACGTTCGATGGCGATGAACCGGATCGCCTGTGAGTTTATTCGCAACGGCGGGCTGGGAAAAATCCTGGAAGTCCGGGCCGTCAACTACACCGGGCCGAACCCCTTGCCCAAAGAGCCGTTTCCTGAAGAGCCGGTCCCTGCTGGGTTGGATTGGGACAAGTGGCTCAATCAAGCCGCTTGGCGACCGTTCAATCCCCGTTGGATGCAATGGGGATGGATCGACATGATGGGCGGCGAAATGACCAATTGGGGCGCCCACGGCGTAGATCAGGTGCAGTGGGCCTTAGGCTGCGACCACACAGGACCGGTAGAGATGCAGCCGCTTACGCCCGGATACAACGGCCAGGTGGAAATACGCTACGCCAACGGCGTGCCTTTGCGATTCGTGCTGGACCGAGGGCCTGTGGGCGGGGCCGTCTTTGTGGGCGAAAAGGGCAAATTGGAAATCAACCGCAATAAGTTCACCTCCAATCCGCTCGACATTGCTCAGGAGCTGCTCAAAAAAGTCGATGCCGAAGCCGAGGAACGCAAATGGAGCGATCAGGTCGCATTGTGGCAAGCCCGTTGGCACATGCAGAACTGGATCGACTGCATCCGCAGTCGGCAAAAGCCTGTGGCTGACGTGGAAATCGGCCATCGTTCGGTCAGCGTTTGCCACTTGGCCAACATCACCCGCTATGAAGGCCGACGGTTGCGATGGGACCCGGTCAAAGAGCGCTTTGAGGGGGACGAGGCGGCCAACCGCTGGGTGGTCCGTGTGCGCCGAAAAGGTTACGAACTCCCCGAAACCCTGTAAAAGTATCTCTCCGAACGATCAATCCCTTCGGGCGAGTGCTTCAGCCATTTGGGACGTTCCGTTTGTTTCGGAGCGGAGCTTGCTAAGACTTCCGTTTTGGCCACTTTTTTCGCCTTCTTCCGGTAATGGCCAGAAGGGTGATACTCCAAAAGAACAAGTAGATGAAGCACTACTTTTTCCTTTGCGATGAAAGGGAATCGCCATGAACCAACCGAACGAACGGGATGAGATGCACATTGTTCATCAGGAAAAATGTATCCGTTGTTGTGGGGGTGGGTATTTCCGATTTTCTAGGAACCTCTCTCGTCGGCATTTTTTGCAGGGTCTGAGCGCCGCCGGGATCGGGATGAGCGGACTGAGCCTGAGCGGGCTCAGCCTTTGGGCGGCAGAGGCAGAGCCGGTTCCAGGGGATCGGCCATTTCCCCAGGGCGCTCCGCTGCGGATCAAGCCGATCCTGGTCTTTGATCTTCCTACCCGGACTGACCGGCAATCCTGGCGGAACTATGGGGCGATCCACACCCTGGAGGCGGCCCAGGAAGAAGCCGCCCGCATCCGCAAAGAACTAACCCAACTCCAAGAAAAAGCAGAATTTCCTATCCAGCTCCATCCGGTCGAACTGCTGGATAGCCAATCAAAACTCGAACAACTCAAAATCGAGGATACCGATTTGTGCCTCCTTTATGCGGCAGGCTATGTGACGCAATGGCAATTGAAACTCCCTATGGTCATGTTTGTTCGGCATCGGTCTGGGCCGTTCTACTTGGGTTTTGAGATCGCCCATTGGCGGTTCTTGCGGGGCAGCGGCGACACGTGGGTTCGGTCCGACTATGACTTCGACGACCTGGTGGTGGATAGCTATGATGAACTTCTATGGCGTTTGCGGGCCTTCTACGGACTCAAAAACGCCCGTGGTACAAAGATGCTCGCCATTGGCGGCTTGGCCGCCTACAGTGCGTTGGCCCAAAAACACGGGCCTACCGTGGCCAAGGAAGTTTGGGGATACGAGTTTGTGAACGTCCCCGACGAGGAGTTTGCTAAACGGCTGGGGGCTGCTCGTGGGGACCCCAAGGTCCAAAAACAGATCGAGGCCCAGACCGCCGCTCTGGTGAACATGCCCAACGTCCAACTCCAAACCGAACGGAAATTTGTTTTCAACTCGCTCATGGCCCTCTATGTGGTCCGGCAGCTTCTGCAAGAAACAGGGGCTAGCAATTTCGGATTCGCTCGATGCATGGGACATGAACAAATTACAATGTTGGATACTCCGCCTTGCTTGCTCCTGAGCCTAGCCAACGACGAAGGCTATACGGCCTTCTGCCATACGGATCTTTCGCACACCATGCCCGGGGTGCTCCTGCGCTGGATCGCCAGTCGCCCAGCCTTTGTCTGCAATAGCCATGTGCCTCATGATGGGCTGTTCTTTGTGGCCCACTGCCAAGCGCCCCGACGGATGAATGGCCGGGATTTCGAGCCAGCCGCCATCATGACCCACTATGAGTCCGACTACGGCGCCGCCTGTAAAACTTTCTATCGAAAAGGCCAAGTGGTTACCGTAATCATCCCGAATCTTGCCTGCACCCAATGGCAAGGTTTTCGGGGCCGGATTGTGGACAGCCCCTCCTATCCGGCCTGCCGATCCCAGATGGAAATCCAAATCGACGGCGATTGGCAGCGCCTTGCCCGCAGCATGGAAGGCTTTCATACTCTGGTGGTCTATGGCGATTATCTCCGAGAAGTAGGATATGCCCTGAAAAAGCTAGGCGGCCAAATCCGTTGGGACTCTTTCACCGAACCCGCTTCCAAACGAAAAACCTTGTAACCCTTCCGCCTTGGGAAAAAACCGCCTCCAGAGACGAGCGATGTTGTCCTTACCGCCCAAGCGAAAATCCAGGCCGCCATAAAGTCGCTTCTTTGTTCTCCCCGCACAGAAGGAGATTCAAAGAAGAGTCCAAGGTACAGTCATAACCATGGATCGGCGGCTTTCGCAGGGATGACCATAGAAAACCCACTCCCGATAGAAATCAATATCTACTTCACTCGGTTGAACTATGAGTTTTATTCAAACAATTGGGGTTGCTGCGGACTAGGACGGCGTTTGGTAGAGGGCCGATGTTCCAGGAAGGCCAGCAGTTGCCGCTCCACGTCGGCCAAAAACGGCGAGGGTTCCATCGAACGCACTTTTCCTTGCCAAAGGCGGCGTCGGGCATGGGTGAGGATCAAATGTTCCCTTGCCCGCGTCATCCCCACAAATAGTAGCCGACGTTCCTCCGCCAATCGCCCCGGGTCTTCTGCCGCCGAAAACCGCAGCGGAATCACCCCATCCTCGCACCCGACAATAAACACCACCGGAAACTCCAACCCCTTGGCCGCGTGAAGCGTAAGGAGCGAAATCCGCTCGGCCCGGCTGTCCCACAGGTCGGCCTCGGTGGTCATGGCCGCCTCGGCCAAAAATTGAGCAAGATCGTCGCTACACTTGTCCGCCAATCGCAGAAGCACGTCCCGAACAGCAGGCGAAATTTCTTGGCCGATTGGTTCTGCCGCAGCTCTTTCGGTTTCTCTTGCGCCACTCTCGGTATCGACGGAAGTAATACTCTCCAACAGTTGCCGCACACGCTCCGGGAGGCTTTCTACCGGATTCTCCTGGCGGAGAAGTTCCTGGAGTAGCCTTTGGACAGCGGGAAGTTCCGTTAGCGGCCTGTGGCTACAGACCTGGAAAGGCATTCCAGAACGCCCGAGGGCTTCGGCCAGCGGATCGGCCTGTCCCTCGGTCCGATACAGCACGGCAATATCGGAAAAGCTCAGACCGGCCTCTTGTTGGCCCCCAGAACGTCGGCTATCCAGCGAGAAAAACGTCGGGCCGCCCAGAAGCTGTTCGATCCGATGGACCACCAGTTCCGCCTCGGCCCGTTCGGTCGGACAGGTGTGAATTTCTACCTGGGGTATCCTGCCCGGCTGGGCTTCCAGGCGGCGATCCGGGACTAAACTGGCCGGGGCGATCATCTGCCCGGCCGCCTCGATGATGACCCGGCTGGAACGATAATTTCGGGTTAGCACAAAGCGCTGGGCTGTGGGATAATCCGCCAAAAACCGCTCGAAAAACCCCACATCCGCCCCCCGAAACCCGTAAATCGCCTGATCCGGATCGCCGATCACGCAGAGATTTCCCCCCGCCGGCGTCAAAGCCCGAAGCAACCCGTACTGGGCCGCATCGATATCCTGAAACTCGTCCACCGAGACATAGCGAAACCGCCTCTGGAGCTCAGCCTGCCAGGGCGGATCGGCCTGTAAAATCTCTAGCGGCACAAGCACCAGATCATCGAAATCCAACCAGCCCCGCCGGCCCATCTCCGCCTGATACGCCCGAAGGGCCTCCTGCCATTTCGGGTCTTCGGCAAGCGAATCGGGAGAACGCCTGGCATGGGAGATTTTTTTCAATATACGATCAGCCTGAGCCGCCGATAGGTCCAGTAGCCCCTCTAAAAGCTGCCGCCGCTGCGCCTCCGAAGCCACGCATAGCCGGTCCCAGTTTGGGCCAAACCGTTCCACCATCCGGACCGCAAAAGCCCCCTCCGCCTCAGAAGCCGACAACCGTCGGCCGTATTCCCGCACCAATTGCCAGCCGAACGCATGAAACGTCATCACCACGATCCGGTCGGCTACTGTCGGAACCAAATGTTCCAGGCGGTTTCGCATTTCGGCGGCGGCCCGTCGGCTGAAAGTGATGGCCAAACAGGTTTCCGGCGGCACGCCATGCTCAGCCACCAGATAAGCGATTCGATGGGTTAGCGTGCGGGTTTTTCCCGTGCCGGGCCCGGCGAGGATCAACACCGGCCCTTCCACGCACTCCACCGCCGCCCGCTGCTGCGGATCCAAACCGGCCAACAACCCCTGGTCGCTTGCTGGAAAGAGCAGTTTGGCAGAGGTGGGGGCACTGAGGGTAGGTCGGAGAGTTCCTTCCGGTGTCTTTCCCGCGGAAGCAGCAGTCCGGTCCCTTCTCCCCTCTGCGGGAGAGGATGGTCTGGTGCTAGCCAGGCCGGGTGAAGGGGCTGCCTCCCCTCTCCCCTCCCCAGGAAAGGAATGGGGTGAGGGGGCAATGGAAGGCGAAAGTTCCATGCTAGCCGTTGTCCCCCTCACCCGGCTAGCCTCCGGGCTAGCCGGCCTCTCCCGCCAGGGGAAAGGCGAAGCGTCGGACAATAGCCGATGGCCGCTTCGATGGTTTCGGAGTTCTTCGTCGGTAAAAAGGCGAATCACCCCGTATTGGCCGTCGAAGCCCGGTTGTCGAATGACCTGGCCGGTGCGCATCCGGCGGATAGCCTCGGCCAGAAGTTCCCCACCGTGCCGGGCAATCTGATCCAGAGGTGCATGTTCCAGGATCCACAGTTCTGGCCCCAACCGGGCAAGCAATTCTTCATATCGGCTTTGCACCCCTTTGGTGTCCGGTCCTGCCTGAAGGATTTCGCCCAGGATTTCACAAAGGGGAATCAGGCTTCGGAAGGGCGCAGCCCGTGGATGAAGCGGTTCCGGCGGCGCCGGTCGATCGGCCAACTGGCAGACCCGATACAGCACCCCCAACGTAACCGGCCTGCCGCACTGGGGACATCGACCGCCGTGTTGCCGGGTCTCCGGAGGCTCCCAGCAGACGCCGCATTGCCGATGGCCGTCCAAGTGGTATTTGCCCTCTTCGGGGAAAAATTCGACGGTGCCGGCGTATCCTTGGCCGGTGTGCAGGGCCTCCCGCATGGTGAAATAATCTAACGGGCAATCGAACACGCAGCATTCCCGGCCCAGTTTGCCAGGGGAATGGGCGTCGGAATTGGAGATCAGGGCAAAACGATCCAGGGCCGACCATCGCCAGTTCATCGGCGGATCGGACGAAAGGCCCGTCTCCAGCGCAAACACCTCGCCGCTTAGGTCTTCGTAGCAATCCTCCAGCCGATCGAACCCGCTGTGTGCCCCAAAGACCGAAAACCACGGCGTCCACACATGGGCTGGGATCAGAAAACAGCCCGGCCCGGTCTGAAGCACTAGCTCCAATAGCGTGCGGGAATCCAGCCCCAGAATGGGCCGACCGTCGGAAGCCACATTGCCCAACCGGGCCAGTTGCTCGGTAAACCGCCGCGCCTGGTCCAACTCCGGGACATAGATCAGATGGTGGACTTTGCGGGTTTGGCCGGCCTTTTTGTAGATGGTGGCAATTTCCACCTGGAGCAAAAAGCGGACCGGCTCAGGCTGGGCCACCGGCGTATGTTTCAGGGCCTTTCCTTCCAGTTCCGGCCGCAACCGATACAGGCCCGGCTCAGCCGGGATCAGTTTGGACTCCAGCTCCTGACGCCAACCTGGATGGGTAAAATCGCCCGTGCCTACCACAGCAATCCCTTTTCGGGCGGCTGCCTGGGCCAAGTGTTCCAGATCGCAATCCCGACTGGTCGCCCGAGAAAACTTGGAATGAATATGCAAATCGGCGTAAAACACCGCAGCCTGGCCTCCCTACCGTATTGCTACCAATTTAGAAACAGAAGGCGGGTACTTTCCCATCGATCATACCCTAGCCGAGCTCTGTTGAGAATGAGAGCGTGTGTCTGCTCCGGCAGGATGAGCCTGGCGGCTGGATCAAACGAAGGTACCGCGCCAGTTATTGCCCCTCAAGACAGCTACTTCCACAGCCGGGAGAGGTTTTGACGCACCTTGGCGGAGACGGATTGGGCCGGCGCGAGATTTTTGGAGAAGTGCGGTTGACCGGGTACGGCTTGGCCGCCGGATTGCACCTGGAAATACCGCTGCACCGAACGAGGTAAAAACCGCGTCAGTTGGGCCATACCGTATTGGTCCGTCTTGCCGAACGGCCCATAGTAATGGAACAGCGGGCAAAATACGGCCAGGTACTTCCGGGCTCGCGTCAGCGCCACATAGAAAAGCCGCAGTTCTTCGTCGATAAGCTCCGGCGACCCGGTGGTCATGTCCGACGGGATATTGCCGTCCGAAGCGTGGATGATATAGACGGCCTCCCATTCCAGGCCCTTGGCCGAGTGCATGGTGCTGAGGATCAGAAAATCTTCGTCCAGAATGGGCGGGCCGGCCAGGTCCTGGGTGGAAGAGGGCGGGTCCAGGGCCATCTCGGCCAGAAACGAGCGGCGGTCCGGATACCGGCTGGCAATCAGTTCCAGTTGTTCCAGATCTCGGGAGCGGGCGTAGGTGTTGTCGTATTTTTCTTCTAGCAGCGGCTGGTAGAAGGTACGGGCCGCATGGATTTGGGCGGACACGTCTTTGGGCGAACTGATCAGTTGTTGCAGCAGGCGCAGCCACTTCGTCCAAATCCTGGCCGTAGCAGCAGGCGGTTTCCACGCTCGCCAGGCTTCCAGCCCACCGCCGGTCGATTGGATCAGCTCCATCAGTTGTTTGGCGGTTTTCGGCCCGACGCCCGGCAGTAGGACCAAAATGCGCATTCCGGCCACCGTATCCCGCGGGTTTTCGGCCAGGCGGAGGATGGCCAACAGGTCTTTGACATGGGCGGTTTCCGAAAATTTCAGGCCGCCGTATTTGTGATAGGGGATATTGCGACGGTTCAACTCTGTTTCCAGGAGCATACTGTGGTGGGATGCGCGAAAGAGGACGGCTTGCTGTCGGAGCAGCAGGCCCGACTCTCGACGATCGAGGATGCGTTGGATAAGCTGGTCGGCCTGCTCCTGTTCATCCTCGCAAAGGACCAATTCCGGCCGTGGGCCGTCGGTTCGCTCGGTCCAGAGGTTTTTTTCATAACGTTTTTTGGCTTGGGCGATCACATGGTTGGTGGCTTCCAGGATGGGCTGGGTGCTACGGTAGTTTTGTTCCAGGGTGATGATCGTGGTATTGGGATAATGTTCCGGGAATTCAAAGATATTGCGGATATCTGCGGCCCGGAAGCTGTAGATGGCCTGGGCGTCGTCGCCCACGACGGTAAGCCCCCGGCCGTCGGGCGAAAGCATGTAGAGAATCTCGGCCTGCAAGCGGTTGGTGTCCTGATATTCATCGACCAGGATGTAATCGAACATGCCGCGTAGGACCGGACCGGCCTGGGGATCTTCCAGCAAGGCGTGCCAATATAAGAGCAGATCATCATAGTCGAGAATGCCGGACTGCTGTTTACGCTGAACATAGGTATCAAATAGCTGGGCAAGCTCTTTTTCCCACATGGCGCACCAGGGGAAAACCGCGGCGAGTACGTCGGCCAGGGGCATTCGGGCGTTGACGCATCGGCTGTAGATTTCCATGCAGGCGCCTTTTTGGGGGAACCGGCGATCCGTCTTATTGAGTTTCAGTTCGGTGCGGAGGACTTGGAGGAAATCTTCCGAGTCGGAACGGTCGTGGATGACAAAGTCGTTGGGCAGGCCGATGGCTTTCCCGTAGTGGCGCAGAAGCCGAGTGGCCACGGCATGGAAAGTGCCGCCCCAGACCTGGCTGGTAAGTCCGCTGGATTTTTTATTGCCGCGGCGGATTTGGGCCAATAGCATTTCGGCCCGGCGGAGCATTTCGGCGGCGGCCCGGCGGGTAAAGGTCAGGAGCAGGATTCGGCCCGGCTGCACCCCCTGCAAGACCAACCAGGCCACCCGATGGACCAGGGTATTGGTTTTGCCGGCGCCGGCGCCGGCCAGGATCAGAAGCGGCCCGTCGCCATGGGTGGCCGCTTTACGCTGCTCAGGATTCAGATGGCCCAAAATCTCCTCCACCGCATCCTTTTTGATTCTCATGAGAAACCCTCCATGCTATCGGCCTAGAAGAAGGGAAAAACCGATGGGAATCGCTGTGCCATCGAGCGTGGAAACATAGTTTACCGATTTTGTGAGGGTTTAGCCAGATGAGTTGAAGGCTTGGGATTAGCCGGCGGCGGCAACAAACGGTCAAACTCGCCTGCGGGAGCGGCCCTGGGTAGGATCGTCAACACTCTGCCTAACCTGGTCGGCCAATAGAGCCTGCTTATGGCATGACCTGAGGTGTAGGGCGTTCGGCCAGGGGGATATATTTTTCTTCCACAGGGCCGATGTACACCTGCCGGGGCCGGATGATTCGGCTTTCCGGATTGTCGTGCTGTTCCTTCCATTGGGCGATCCAGCCGGGCAGCCGACCAATGGCAAAACAGACGGTGAACATATTGGTCGGAATGCCCATGGCTCGCAGCAGGATGCCGCTGTAAAAATCGACATTGGGATACAGTTTCCGTTCGACGAAATACGGGTCGGCCAGGGCCAGCTCTTCCAGTTTCCGGGCGATGTCTAAAAGCGGGTCCTTATGCTTGAGTTTGGCAAACACCCGTTCGCAGGCCTCTTTGAGGATTTTGGCCCGGGGGTCGTAGTTTTTATAAATCCGGTGGCCAAAGCCATAAAGTCGGAAAGGATTGGTCTTGTCTTTGGCCGCAGCGATGCACTGCTGGGGGGTCAGGCCGCCCCGGTGAATCCCCTCGAGCATTTGGATGACTTCGACGTTGGCCCCGCCGTGCAGCGGCCCCCACAGGGCGCTGACGCCCGCGGCGCAAGAAGCAAAAAGGTTCGCCTTCGCCGAGCCGACCGTCCGGACGGTCATCGTGCTACAATTCTGCTCGTGGTCGGCGTGGAGGATAAAGACCAGGTTCAGGGCGTCTTCGATCTCCGGCGTAACGATATACTGCTTGTACGGCAGGGAAAACATCATGTGCAGGAAGTTGGCGCAGTAGCGGAGATGGGGGTCGGGATAGATAAATGGCAAGCCCTGGGACCGCCGATACGAGAAGGCGGCAATGGTCCGCACCTTGCTGATCAGCCGGGCCGCAACGGCCAAAAACGACTCCGGATCCTCCACCTTCAAAAACTCCTGATGATAACAGGCCAGATGGCTCAGGGTGGCCGACAATATCGCCATCGGCGGCGCATCTAACGGAATATGATGGAACTGGCGGGTCAAGCCTTCGTGCAACAGTTCGTTTTCCGTCAGCGCTTCGCTGAATTGGCTCAGTTCGGTTTTGTTCGGCAGATGGCCGAAGATCAATAGATAGGCCGCTTCGATAAAATTGGGCTTTTCGGTAAACTGCTCGATGGGGATGCCTCGGTAACGGAGGATACCCCGTTCGCCGTCGATATAGGTAATGGCGCTTTGGGTGATGGCCGTGTTGGCAAGCGACGGATCATACGTTACCAGGCCGGTCAATTCCCGGAGCCGGGTAATGTCGATGGCCCGTTCGCCCTGGGCGCCGACCAAAATCGGCAACTCGACTCGCTGATCCCCGATCATTAAGACGGCTTTTTCGTTTTGAGTCATCTTGGCTCCCTACGAAGACGGTTGATTTTCCGTAACATATTCGCCGCGTGCAAAACTGCTTCTCCCCTCGGTGGGCCTTGGTATCTCCATATCGTAGAGGCCGGTCGAAGGGGCAAAAGGCAATTTCCCTCTTTCCTTTTCTCCCACCCTCTCCCGTCAGGGGGGGAAGACAGCCCCTCTCCATTCGGCAGATTTCCTTGGAAATCCTGTCTGGCCCCGGAAACCTTCTGTTTCCTAGCCGAGTGGAGGAAGGGGGGGTAGCCCTCCGCTCTTATTTCTACTTTAAGAGAAACCCCCCTTTTTCACAAGGATGCCTCTTCTTGGCCCCCCAGGACCTATTTCCCCCAGGCGATAGATACAACCCGGTGGGAAATGTCCCGCCTTTTCCTATCGCATCCATTCTATAGCCATCACTTTTTGAAAACATTATAATATGGAAGAAGTGTGGGGAGGGCAAGGAAATCCTATTGGTCATGGGAGGGTGGGATGCCATGAAACGGGCTTTTCTGCGGGGGCGGGCGTTCACGCTGGTCGAACTGCTTGTGGTGATCACGATTATCGGGATTTTGATTGCGCTGCTGTTGCCGGCGGTGCAATCGGCCCGGGAGGCGGCCCGAAATGTCCATTGCAAAAACAACCTCTATCAACTGGGCCGGGCCGCCCAGCAACATGTCGAAGTCCACGGGCATTTTCCCTCCAGCGGTTGGGGCTATATGTGGACCGGCGACCCGGATATGGGCTTTGGGGCCCAACAGCCTGGCGGCTGGCTCTATAACCTGTTGCCCTATCTGGATCAAATGAATGTCCATCAACTGGGCGCCGGCCTTACCGGCAGCGCCAAAACCGCCGCCCTCACTCTCCAACGCTCTGTGGTGGTTTCCTTGTTTTATTGTCCTACCCGCCGACGTCCCCAGGCCCTGCCAACCTACGAAGGTACATGGAACGCCGGAAACCCCACCACCCTGGGCAAAACTGATTACGCGGCCAACGGAGGTACCGTAGTCCGTTTAGGAAACGCCACTAGTGAAACGGACTGCCCCAAAAATACCCCAATTGTAATTGGCTCGTTGATCTATCAAGTTGGCTCCAGCAGTTTGACGGCATTTCCAGTGAACGGACCGAGGTGCAGCCGGCCCATATCAAAGACGGCCTGAGCAACACCATCTTTGCCGGAGAAAAATACCTTAATCCCAATTATTATTACACAGGCAACAGTTGCGTGGATAACAATTCTGCCTTTCAAGGGAACGATTGGGACCTGAATCGTTGGGTACCGCCACTGGATGCGAACGGAAATTTGAGGACGGATGCTTCCAATTATCAGCCCAGGCAAGATACGCCGAACGATCAAGACTGCACCTACCGGTTTGGCAGTGCTCATCCGTCCGGGTTCAATGTGGTGATGTGCGACGGATCGACCCGGATGCTTAGCTATGCGATTGACCTGAGGATTTTTAGCTTCCTCGGCAACCGCCGCGACGGGCAAAGCATTCCGGATAGCTATTGATCCGGCTCGCACCAGCAGCTTATCTGGTGGGGGGAACTCTTTCCGTCTTATGGCTTCTGGGAGGAGAATGTTCCATGGGGAGTGTGCGTTTTTTCCGAAGCCTAACATGGAGTCTGACGGTATTAGGGGGGCTGGTGGTGGGTTGTCGGCGGGGGCCGGAGCCGCCCAAGCCGCCCCAGATTGACCCGGCCCAAGCGGCCGCCGAAGCGATTCGGCTCTACGATAAAAATGGTAGCGGTATGCTGGAACGGGACGAGTGGAAGCAGTCGCCCGCTTTGGCCGCCGCCAAGGAACGGATCGACCGAGACGCCGACGGCAAAATCACCAGCCAAGAGATTGCCGACCGGATCACCTCCTGGCTCAGATCGCCCGCTATCCGGACTACCTGCGTCATTTTGGTTACGTTGGACGGTCGGCCGTTGGAAGGGGCTACCGTCAGCCTGGAACCGGAGCCATTTTTAGGCCCCTCCTACAAACCCGCCTCCGGCACGACAGACCTAGGGGGCATGGCCAGTATGAGCGGCCAAGACGAAAAGTTCTCCGGCGTTTATCTGGGCTTGTATCGGGTCAAAGTGTCCAAGCAGATCGGTGGCCGGGAAACCATACCGGCCCGCTACAACAGCCAAACCGAGCTGGGCTGCGAAGTGGCCACCGACATCGGCGGCATCGGCTACACCCAGTTCGACCTGCGAAGCCGATAAGAGAAATTTCCCGTTGAATGAAGCGGGCTATTTGCTTTTGGCTGAAAAAATCCCGTACCCTACTCATTCCCGTGTACCCGTACCCTGTCATTCCCACATCAGCGGGAATCCAGAACCAAATGGTCACTCCCGCTCTAGCGGTAGTCCAGGCTACTCTCTCCCCCGGCTTCGCTTTGCTCCGACAGCCTCTCCCACGAGGGGAGGGCGGGCAGAGGGTCTCGTCCGCAAGGGGGGCGGGTGGGAGAGGGGCTGGATCGGGCGTTTTCACGGGGAAGACAACCCGACTTCTTTTCTTAGGGCCCCCCTGCTTAGCGGGCGAAACGCAATGGGGCAATTTTTCCTCTTCCCCTACTTGACAACTGTTTTTAAGAGGTAATAATAAAGAGTCTTTGATCGAAGCCTGCCCCCGCCCTTCTGGAGTGGGTATTCTTTCCCTCCGAAAGGGCTATCGGCTTCGATAGTTTGGCAGGTGGTTCTCTCTCGTGTCCCGGCATTGGACAAGGGGGCCCTGCTCAGAGCCGGGATGGTCCCTGTTTTTGAAGAAAGGGGTATTCCTCTATGCGGAACGTGTTTGAGGCGATTTTGCAATGCGGCCATGATGAGGACTTCGTTCCTCAGGAAACCGACGACTTTACGCCTACGGATGCGCCGGCCGGTTCGCCGGCGAAAATCCGTATCTTAGCCGAGCGGATCCAAAAAGGTTTGCCTTTGTGGCATCCGCAGGACCGTTCGGATTATTCGGGGCTGACCGGCTTGGACGACGAATAAACCAAGCAGGGCGATTCCTCTGTTGGGGCCGATCCTCTCGGGGCCCCATAAACTTCACAAACCAGGGCGGGACCGCATATCTTGCCGTCCCGCCCTTTGGTTTTCATAACGTTCCCGGCGGAAAAGACCCAATTGGTCCTGTCTTAGTTCAGCGGGAAAATCATTCCGGCGCCCGGACCAGTTCCAGGCGATCGGCTTCCAGGCCCAGACGCCGGATCACTTGCCGGGCCAATTCGGCTATCTCGGGCTTGGTGGTATGGAGTTGGACCTTCGTCCGGCAGGCGGCAACGGCCAGGGCCTCCGGCATGTCCCAAATCTGCCGCACGTTCAACAGCGCCAAGCCGTCCCGATGACTAGCAGGCGGTTGGTAAAGCAGCAGTCGATCCGGCACCGGTTCCAACAAGGCGGCATACACAAGCATTCCCGCTCCGTCGCCCCGTCCCATCCATTGCCATTGTGCGTTTTGCAAGTCAGCGAGGGTACGAGCAGCCTGGATCGCCCGCCGAACGTCCCACAGTTGCATCCCTTCCAGCGTCTGGCCCAGGAGCATGAACCGGCGGCGGACCTGCACCTGTTTGCGTTCCGCCGGATTAAAGGCAGTCGGTCCAACGCCCCGTGGGGCAAATACGACCAACGTCCGGCCGCCCTCCAAAGCCCGAAAGGCCGCATCCCAGACTTCCGGCGGAATGGCTGGGCCAGTAGGGGCCGAGGGAACGGCAGGCTTCTTTGCGATTTCCTGTCTTGCCGGAGGAGTCTGTTTTGCTGGAGGACTGGTTTTTTCAACCGCCGGCTCTTTGGCCGCCGTTTCTTTCGATTTCGGCTTTGGGGTCTCCTCTGTCTTGGCAAGTTCCGGGTCTAACCGACGGGCCAATTCCTCCGGCAAACGTCGGAGGAACGACTGCCACTGGTTCTGCTCGGCCAGCAGTACAAAAAACGCCTCCTTGGTCTTGGCAGCATGGACGGCGGCGCCCGATTTCTGGAGCGTAAGCAGCGGCAGCCGAACCGATTCCTGACTGGTCAGTTCATACTGAGCGGCCTGAAGACCAGCGACCTCGGCCCGCCAAACCGATTGCACCTGAAGCGGCGGCGGATTTTTCGGCCAAGCACGAAAGGTCTTCTCTTGAAGGGACTCCATCCACTGGGCCGTCTGCTGCTGCCAAGCCTCTTTCGACTCCGGCGGCGAGGCCGCTGGGGCCAACCGGACAAATCTCTCTTGGATCGTCGTATTGATCTGATCGGTCGGCAACTGCGGGAAGACCTTCAACTGTTCTGTCTCAAAAAGTTTCCGTCCCACCTCGCCGGGGTCCCGCTGGATGCCTTTCAGATGTTTATCGAAGAAGGCAAAGGCGGCCTTTTGCAACTCCGGCAGGTCCTGATGCCCGCCAGGGAAAATGGCCTTATCGAATTTCTCCTCCGCCCCGTAGAGCTGATAAATCCGCCGTACCTTCTCAAAAAGCCGGTCCACGCCGTCCAGAGGAAAGATACTATCGTCGTCGGTATTACCTAAAAGCAGCGGCCTGGGGGCAATCAAGGCGGCTACCAACGGATAATCCCACTGGTAGGTGTTGACCAGGTACATACAGTCGCAATGCCCCTCTACACAGCCATCCACGATATGGTTTTGCAAGTCGGTGATCCCGGCCACGGGTACAGCGGCCTGAATCCGTTCGTCCAAGGCGGCAATCCACCAACTATAAGCCCCGCCGCCGCTTCGGCCCGTTACGCCAAGTCGTTTCGGATCGACCTCTTTCCTGCTCTGCAAGTAGTCCAAGGCCCGCACGCAATTCCATGCCTCCACGCCGGCCGGCGTATAGCCGTAGCTATTCCACCACCACATCCTCTCGCGATACGTGCCGTGGTGAAGGCCCTCAATTTCGCCCAGTTGGATGGTGTCGATCGTGAGGCAAATGTATCCATGCCGGGCAAACCAAACGCCGTGGTGCTGATAGTGGCACTTGTTTCCATAACTAATCCCCCCCTTTTTGACCCCCCCATGACCACACACGTACAACACCGCTGGCAACGGCTCGTTGACCTTTTTGGGCCGATAAAGATTACCGGTTACATAAAGGCCGGGCAACGATTGGAAATGGAGCTTTTCCACCACAATATCCTCCGCCTCCACCTGGCCGGTAATCACCGGTTTGAGCTCTGTCCGAGGCGGCATAGGGTCCAGCCCCAGCATCTGACGAAACTGCCGATGGTACAACTCCCGCCGTTGTTTCCATTGGTCCAAGGAGGTAATGTCCGTCAGGCAAGCGTCGGTCAGCTTTTTTGTTTCCATGCGGAAGTACTCGGTCAACAGCCGATCCCCGGGCCGATCGCCCAGCAGGGTCCATTCCGGCGGTACTTTGGCCCAAAGCAGACCTGCAAACCCAAAAACCAACCAACCCACTAAAACCAGTCGCCCAAATCCTCTTCTGCTCGGCCTAGAGAACCTCCCCGTGGCTGCCAAGGATTTGCCGAGGATGGCGTCTGTGGGCAAGAGATCACAACGCCAAGCCCTTTCCGAGGCGATTGGCAGTAAAGAATCGGAACACTTCATGGCCTGGTCTCCTCTCTACTAGGGGCACTCCCAAAAAAGACTCCCAATCAAACCACTACCAAGCAGAGAAAAACGGAAGCGTCCTTTCCCAAGACAGACAAAATCTCGGGATTCGGCAATGGTTTCCATCCACACACTTCCAATGTGTCCTCCCGCCATCCTCTGGAGGAAGAAAACCGTTCGGAACTCCCAGGGTGATCGCCCAATGGCGGCGCCGAGGGGACGGACCGGAGTTTTTCCCTATCCCCACGAACTTCTGAAAATAGCTAGGTATTTAGGACGGTACTAAGGAAGGGGTTTCCCCCAGGATACCATTTTCGCCATTTTGCGTCTATTGCCCATTTTCTTTATCTAATTGGTGTTGTGAGAAAACAGCTTCCTTTCTATATTTCTTTTTGAATTGGTCCCGAAACAACGGTTCCCAATGGTCGGATGCCTAGGAAAATCAACATCTTCTTCCTAAAAAACTGAAACCTTTTGGGCAGGGAGGCCAACACGTGTACGGTCATGCCAGTTCGGGCAAAAGGATGTTCCCCAGCAGGCGGCATTCGGGGGTATTTCTCCTGACTGCTTTTGTGGGGACATTAGGACTGATTTTTAGTCCTCTCGGTCTCCAAGGGCAGACCACAGTCCCGGAACCGGCCACTGGCGCGCCGACCCAATGGCGATCGTCGCCTGCCGAGTCAGCCCCGGCTGCAGGATCGGTTCCGTCTGCGGCAGCGGTCCCCTCTGCGGGTGCAACACCCTCCGCTGGCCCAGCTCCTACTACGGGGGGGCAAACCGGAGAAGCGTCTTCCCCAGCACCCACTCCCGGCGGCGGTACTCCATCAAGTCCACCCGTAAGTGGGCAACCAGGCCAACCTGTTCCGACAGGCATCCCTCCTTCAGGGGTTGTCCCGACTGCCGCCAATCCTTCAGGATCATCGGGTCCCGGAGCTACCGCTCCTCCTCCAGGGGCAAATCCAGCCCCCGGCGGTGAAGCCCGAACGCCGATTACCCGGATTTTGCCTAACCCGGGAACGTTGCCCAACGAAGCCGGCCAAATCTGGCGGGAATACGACATCAGCCCTTATACGCTTCGGGTACATACGACGGCCCGGCCCGAACTGGCCGTGGTCGATTGGATACTCCGAGAGACCGGCTATCAGGCCTGGCACACTGAACCGTTGGGCATCCTGAGTGTAACCCAGCGAACCTTGCGGGTGTATCATACGCCGCAAATGCAGGCAGTGGTGGCCGAGATTGTAGATCGGTTCGTCAACACGGCTGCCCAGACGCAGGCGTTTGGGCTTCGGGTGATTACGGTGGATCATCCGAATTGGCGGGCCAAATCCTACCGGGTGTTACGGCGGGTTCCGGTGCAGACGCCGGGGGTGCAGGCCTGGGTATTGCCTAGGGAGGATGCCGCCCTGCTTTTGGCCGAGTTGCGTCGTCGATCCGACTATCGGGAGCACAATTCCCCGCATCTATTGATTCCCAATGGGCAATCCACGGTGGTTTCTTCGATTCGGCCTCGGTCTTACGCCCGGGACGTTACACTGCGCCCAGATACGTTACAGGGGTATGAACAAGAACTGGCCCAGATCGACGAGGGATTCTCCTTGGAGTTCAGCCCACTTCTTAGCCTGGACGGCAAAACGATCGATGCCTCGATCAAATGCCATATTGATATGGTAGAACGGCTCGTACCGGTAGTGATCGACGTACCGACCCCCACCTCCCCCCGACAGCGGGTGCAGATCGAAGTCCCCCAGGTTAGCCATTTCCGATTCCACGAGCGATTCCGTTGGCCGGAAAATGAAGTGTTGGTCCTAGGTTTAGGTGTAACGCCCATTCCGGTACCTGCAGAAAATCAGGGAGTGCTAGGCGGTTTGCCGATAAAACTCCCCGGGCAAAGTTCTTCCCGGGGAGAACTGATTGTCATGGTCGAAAGTCGGGGCAAACAGGGTGAACCGGCTGCCCCAGCCCCCACTGCTGCCCGCCCCACTTATCAAGGTCGTTATTAAAGGGGGCACTGGGAGTCCCCGGGAGCGAAGGATTCTTTCACCGGCCAGCCCTCCGAATGGGTGGTCGGCCCAGACCCAGCGATTCTCTTGGGGGACTCTATTCTGTATGGATAAGGGGGATACAAGAGCAAGAGGTTGTGTTCATAGTGCCTATGCATCCCCACTCCTTTCCGATGTCATCCCCCCCGCTCCTAACCCTTCTCATCGACGAAGCCAAAGAAATTGGGTACATTAGAAGTTTCTTTTGGAACACGCAAACTGGGGAAGGGATTTTCCCACCCAGAGACCACGACCAACTGCTAAGGCTTCTTTGACAGAGAGGGATTTTCGGATTCATGCAGCAAAAGCAGCGGGTAGTCATTACGGGAATCGGGGTGATTTCGCCCATCGGTTGTACGAAGGAGGTATTGTGGGAGTCGCTCCTTGGCGGTCGAAGCGGCGTCCGACCGCTCCAACGGATTCCGGCCGGGGTATTGCCGGCTTCCTATGGCGGCGAAGTCTTAGACTTTCAAGGTAAAGCCGAGGACTTTGTCCCGGTTGATAAAGAGCAGACCAAAACCATCCGCAAACAACTGAAGGTGATGTGTCGGGAATCGCAGATGGGGGTGGCGGCTGCCCAACGGGCCATGGCCGACGCCGGCCTTCGACCGGGTCAGATTCATCCAGAACGCACCGGCGTCAGTTTCGGCAGCGACTACATGCTCACCATGCCCGAAGATTTTATCGAACCGATCCAGGCCTGTATGAACGCCGACGGTCAGTTCGAGTTCGGTCGGTGGGCCTTGGAAGGCATGACAAAGTTAGAGCCGTTATGGCTATTGAAATATCTGCCGAACATGCCTGCCAGCCATTTGGCCATCTTCAACGATCTGCGCGGGCCGAACAATTCGATCACCCAACGGGAGGCGTCGGCCAATCTGGCCGTCGGAGAGGCATTGGAAATCTTGCGCCGCGGCGACGCCGATGTCATGATAGCCGGTAGCACCGGGACCAGGCTTCATCCGATGAAGGCCATCCATGCCTTCCAGCAGGAGCAGTTGGCCGACGGTCGGTTTCCGCCGGAAGAAGCAAGCCGACCGTTCGACCAAGATCGGGCCGGGATGGTTCTGGGCGAAGGCGCTGGGGCCATGGTTTTAGAGACCCTCCAGCACGCCCAGGCCCGAGGGGCCAAGATTTATGCCGAGGTGCTGGCCGCCGCCGCTCATGCCGCCGCTGATCGACGCTTGCTGGCCCGCCGGGACCGAGCCGTGGAATTGGTCCTACGTTCGTTGCTTCAGCGATCGGGTCTATTGCCGGAGCAGATCGGCCACCTGCACGCCCACGGCCTGAGCACCCGCAGCAGCGACCGCGAAGAGGCCCAGGCCATTCAGGCAGTCTTCGGCAACCGGTCCAAGCCGATTCCTGTCGTGGCCGCCAAAAGTTATTTCGGCAACCTGGGCGCCGGCAGCGGGCTGGTGGAACTGGCGGCCAGCCTATTGGCCCTCCAGCACGGCCAACTGTTTGCCACCCTCAACTACCGGACCCCGGACCCGGAATGTCCGATCCATGTGGTCGGGACGCCGGGCCAGCCGGCAGGCCAGTGTTTCATCCATGTCAACGTTACCCCCCAAGGCCAAGCCGCCGGCGTCCTCATCCGCAAATACGAAGGGTAAACTTTCGGAGGGCCCTTTGTCATTCCCGCGTAAGCGGGAATCCAGTTTTTGTCTCTCTCCCGAAGCGGGAGAGGGCCGGAAGAGACCGGGTGAGAGCCTCGCCCGTTAGGACGCCGGTGGGAGGAAATTAGATTCCCGCTTTCGCGGGAATGACACCTTTGAGGGCCATCTCTAACACGGATACAAATTTTCCTAAAGGAGACCAGCGTTGTCCGGCCAAGGCGCGGTGTGGAGCAAACTTACCACCTGGCTGAAGATCGCCCTGTCGCTAGGGATCGTGGTCTTTTTGCTCTATCGGGCGGAAGCCAAGGATCCGGCCACGTTCCGGCGGCTTTGGACCCAGCCGAAACAGTGGGACTACCTCTTGCTGGCAACGGCCGCCTGCTGGACAGCGACGTTTTTGACCTTTGTTCGCTGGCTCTACTTGGTCCGGGCGTTGGACCTGCCGCTGCGGTTCCGAGAGGCGATGCGGATCAGTTTCCTGGGGTACCTATTTAATCTAGCGCCGATGGGAATTGTGGGCGGGGATTTGCTGAAGGCCTTCCTGCTGGCCCGTCAGCAGCCGGGCCGACGTGCTCAGGCCGCCGCCACGGTCGTGGTGGATCGCGTGGTGGGGCTGTACATCCTGTTTGTCGTGGCTGCCGTAGCCATCCTGGCCGTCGGATTCCATCGAAGCGAGCAGACGCAGCTTCGGCTGGCCTGCCAACTCACCTTGTGGATCACCCTGGCTAGCACGGCGGCGATGGCGATGCTGTTTATCCCGGGGTTGACGCAAGGTCGGCTGAGCGAGCTTCTGGCCCGCACGCCGCGGATCGGTCCGGTGCTGAGCAGTTTGCTGGAAGCGGTTCGGCTCTATCGGCAACGATGGATGGTGCTTCTGAATTCGTGCCTGATGAGCGTGGCCGTCCATTCCTTTTTTACGCTGGGCGTGTTCTGGATCGCCTGCGCCTTGTATGAACAGGTCTTGTCGCTCCAGACGCATTTTGTGGTCATGCCGATCAGCGCTTCGATGGGGGTGATTCCGCTGCCGTTGGGGCCGTTCGAGGCGGTGCTAGAGTTTCTTTACGAAAGGGCGCCCGGTCCAGAAGGCCCTCCCATCATGGCGGCCGGACAGGGACTGATGGTGGCCCTGGCCTATCGGGTCATTACCGTGCTTTTTGCCGCCTGCGGCGTCTTCACCTACATCGGCAGCCGAACCGAAGTGGCCGAAGCCCTCCACCAAGCGGAAGCCGCCGACGTCCTCCCCCAGCCCGACCCGGCCAAAGCCGACCCCGTCAACCGGTAACGCCGCCTTTTCCTAACGCCGTCTTTTCGTACCGTCGTCTATTCGTAACGCCGTCTGTCTAGACGGCGAATGGTTATCCCCGGTACTTGACTCACCCTAGACAGGCCAAGTTAGGTACAGTCGTTGTTTTTGCAGAGAGGCGATTCCATTCGGCGGAGATAGTCCAAGTTTTTTAAGATTTCCCCTTCCGGTGCTTGACAGCGTCCCCGGGGAGGTGATTATATTAACCCCAAGAAACGTATGCCCGTTAGGAAGCCTCTTCGACGTTCTCGGGCGTCCAAAAGGTCGAGGGGTTAGGACCTGGTATGAATGCGACGGTTGCCCTGGTCAAGCCATTTCCGGATTTCTCCTTGGAGTTACACAGATGTCAACCAGATCGGATCCGCTCCAAGCAGATTTGAAGCCATTGCCGATATCGCGGCCGAAATGCCTTTGGCGCGAACTGTGCAACTTTATCAGTTTGCGAAGTTCCTCAAAAGCCATCCGCTGCCTGCCGAAGAGACTTTTGAAACAGTCGCCCCAGATGAGGTCCGATGGGAGACGCAATTTGCGGCCGCGGAGGACGCCAAATTTGCCTCTTTGATCGCGGCCGTAGAAGACGAGATCCACCAAGGGAAGACGCTGCCGATGTTCGATGAGCACGGCCAATTCATGGAACACCCATGAAGTCGCAAACCACCCCGTCTTTTTGGAAACATTATTGGGCTTTGCCTACGGAAATCCGAGAGCGGGCCCGACATGCCTACCAGTTATGGCGCACTAACCCCGCTCATCTAAGCCTTTTCTTCAAACGGGTGAAGGAAAACCAGCCGGTGTATTCCATTCGTCGCATTGGGCTGGCTATCGAGCACTGGGACTACTAAAAGAGGATGTTGTAACTTGGTTTTGGATCGGCGATCTCGACGCGTATGAACGTCTCCTCCAATAAGGCATTGGTATCTACACAGGGGTTTTCCCTACAAAATGTTGGGGGAGCCCCGGCCAGATCACCCTAACCTATTGCGTTTCCGGGAAGATGTGTAGATACCAATGCCAATAAGGAACGGGAGTTTTGCAAAATGAGCTTGTTCAGGTGGGTGTCCACTGAACAGCCCCCCTCCAACATCCCCAGATTTTTGAGGATGGGTAGTGTATAAGATCGGTGGAAATCTTAAACTCCAGAATGAACTTCGAGCAGCCAACGTAACCGGCTACTCTACCGAACCTATCCAATTCGGCCTCTCCGGGAAAAATACCTTTCGTCCTCCTATCATAGATCAATATGGCATGAGGTTTCGCCAGGGGTTTTGGTCGGCCACTTCGGTAACTTCGTAGCCGCTTTCGGTGGGACGAGCGGGGCCGAGAATGGCTAGCAAGCGGGCGGGACGATCCGAGCGGTTGAACGACGCATGAACGCCGCCGCCGGCAATAAACACGGCGTCGCCGGGCCGAAGAAGCCGCTTCTCCTCTCCGACCCATTGCTCCACTTCGCCTTCCAAGCAGTAGATGACTTCTTCCTGATCGGAGTGTGTGTGGAAGGCGTGACCACCGCCAGGGGTAAGGGTAACTTCGATCACCACCAGATGCTTGGCCCCGGTGTCAGCAGGCCGACAGGTCCAGCCTAACTGGCCCCAGGAAAGCTTTTCGCGAAAAACCTCAGCCGCAGGCAAAAATCGACCAGTCATACAAGCTCCTTCGGAAAAAGAAACCCTAGGGGGGGAAGCAAAGGATATGGAGGTTCGTATTGGAATAAAAGATGCGGTGGGCAAGGCCTGGCTCAATACGGATAGAGGCCCTGGAGTTTTTTCGACTGGAGGTTTTCCTTGTAGTCGTATTGGATGGTAACGGGGTCTTTATCGACTTGAATGCCTCCCAGTCGGCCATCCCAGAGCCAGGTCCATTTTCGCAGTTCATCGCGGTGGAGGATGACCCGGTGCATGACTTTGGTGCGTTTGTTTTTTGCCCAGCCGCCATACTGCCAATCGTACTGCCAGATTTCAAACCGCATGGTGGCCGCCCCGGGGAAGTCGGATTCGTAGCTGGTCGTCAGGTCCCGAATGAGCATGACCAGGACGCGGGCTACCTTTTTGTCCTCGGATCGGCCGATATAGAGCGGAACGACCTTGTTTTCATAATGCTTGGATTTACGGATATTATCTAAAATCCAGTCTCGGTCCTCGGCGTCTTCTTCCGGAAACGTGGCCGTGCCGGGCAGGAACGGGTCGAACTCCAAGACCGGCGCAAATTCAAACCCTTCGATTCGCACTCGGTCCTGGCCCAAGATGACCAAGTCGTATCGCCCTTTGGGCAGGTCCTTAAACTCCCAACGGCCGGGGCTGGTTTGCTCGGCCCAATGGTCGGCCTGGGGGGCGTCGATCTTGGCCTTGGGATCGACGGGTTTACGGAAGTTGCCGTCCTGGTCCCAACGGGCAATGGCCCCGACGGCCCGGATACCTTCCACCTTGCCCAGATCGACCACCACCTTGGCCGCCTCCGCCTGGCAGACCCCGGCCAGTACCATCGCAAGGCCCATCGGTAAGAAAATTCCTCTGTGCATCGGCCTTCTCCTTGAAAAATAAGGAACCCTAGCAATCAGACCTGACTCTATCTTTATCTTTTTGCCATACCATTCTCCCATTTGTAACATTTTAGTAACATTTTAGCCGAATGCAGTACCTTGTCATTCCCACGCAATCGCCCAATCTAGGCTTCTTGAAGCCGCTACTTGGGAGGAATAACCATGTAGCTACCTCACAGGACCCTGGGTTGAGAGCTTCCGCGGGAATGACAATCGAAGGTACCATTTTGCCCAATAACCATTGCCCCTCTCACTTCGCTCGGTGGAGGTGTTACGAATTTCCTTAGGAGAATTTTGGGCTGTTGGTTGGCAAACGAGGCGGATTCGTAAGGAGCGGCAGCCGATAAAGTTTACGAAATCGGCAATTTTTCCATAGTTTCTCATCGAACTAGCCGATGTTTGATATGCCATGTGGTGTAGCCGATGCGAACAAGATGTACCTGGTCTAGCCTCCCCCGGTAAGAGGGGGTTTGTCTGCATCCGGTGCGGGGAAAAACTGGAGTCCCCCCAAAGGGTTTCGGAGCCTGCAAGGGACAAAGGGGGTTCCTTGGCCGGAGAGGCAGGGGAGTGCGCTTCGGTCGCTAGCGTCTCATCGTTGCCGTCAGAGGGTTGTACAGAATCAGCCCCCCCCTCCTATGAGGGAATTGTTTTGCCTATTTCCTCCTATTTAAGTTACGACGATTGGGACATCGACCAGGCCCTTCGGCGGATCGGCCGACAGGTGGGCAAATGCCCCACTCATCAAGACCGCACTCACTCGGCCCAGACTGGAAGCCGACAAGCCAGGTTGGATACTCCCCATGATGCGATCCCACAAAGTCATTGGGGGTCAGCTCCCCATGCCTCGGAAAGGACAAGGGATAAAAAGCGAGCAGGCCTAGTTCTTTATGGTGGGTTAATGACCCTTATCTGTGGCACTGTGCTTTTGGTTTGGTCTTATTTCACCGGACGAGAAGAGTTGCAGATGTGGGGCTGGCCATGTCTGATCATTGGCCAAGCCGGGCTTCTGGTGGGAATGTTTTTCCAAAATCCATCAAAAACGGCGGCGATCCCCCCGAAAGAAACAACTTCCTCAGACACATCCCCCCACCAAGAGGGGAATCCCACCTTGGAAAACCTCTCTTCTTCCCAATGGGTGGAACAGCCCCATTCCTTCCCGCCTCAGCCGATATCCGCTTTCCATACCCCCAGTTATCAGAGCGGTTGACAGGCGGTCTGATACCCGAGGGGGGTTATCGTCGGGTCTTGTTTTGCTCTGCGGAATTGGAATACTGGCTGCCACAGGGCGTTACGCTCGTCGCTTCAGGCGGTGTAAAAATCGCTTCCAAGCGGTGTAAAAACCGTTCTAAGCGGCGTAATAATGGGTCCAATCCACTTTTCCCGCCTGGGGGGCCTACGGATCGGGTAAGATATTTTAGAGATATGGGGGTATCCAGCGTCGAAGATGCCGGTCCTCTACCGAGAAAGGCAATCCCGTGAACGGATGGGCTTTTTGGATGGGAGTTCCTTTAGAGATTCGGTTGGTTGGTTGTTTTCTGCTGGGTGTGTTTGGGGGCAGCCTGGCCAACTGGGCCATCTACCGATGGGCGTGGAACAGCCGACCGATCAGTCCTTGGAGTCCTGCGCCGCCGGATGCGCCGCCGCGGTGGTGGGCGGATCGGGTGCCGATCCTGGGTTGGTGGGGACTGCGTCGGGAAAGGCTGTTATGGGGGCCTGGATTTTGGATTCGACCGATGCTGATCGAGTTTTTGGCGGGGCTGGGGCTTGCCTGGCTTTATTGGTGGGAAGTGCATTGCACCCGGCTATTGCCCCCGGCAGTAGCCGGTCCCGTAGCGCCGCCGGACCTCATCCATATCCAGTTTTTGGCCCATGCCGTGCTTGGTTGGCTGATGCTGGTAGCCTCGATGATCGACCTGGACGAACGGCTAATTCCGGATACGATCACCGTGCCGGGAACCCTGTTGGGGCTGCTGCTGGCGGCGGGGTACCCCTGGGTTCTCCCTACTGTCATGGATATCGAACTACCAGCGCCGGGGCAGGCGCCTTGGGGAGGCGCCGGCGGTGTCGTAGTTCATCCTAGTCCGTTGCAGGTAACGTCGCCGTATTGGGCGGGAAATTGGCCGGAGTGGCTTCGGGCTTGGCCGAACTGGCCGGGATTGCTGCTGGGCTTGGGATGTTGGTGGCTGTGGTGTGTGGGGCTGATGCCGCGGACCTGGTACACCCGGCATGGGACCTGGCGGGCGCTGGTGCTGGCCTGGGCGCGGCTTTGGCGTCATCCGGCTACCTATCGGATTTTGGTGCTAGGGGCGGCGGGCACGCTGGGGATCATCGCCGTGTGGCTCTGGGCGGGTCAGGGGCCTTGGATGAACGCGCCGATGGGCAACCAACCCGGCGACGCCGCCTTCCGATGGATCGGACTGCTTTCTTCTTTAGTCGGCCTGGCCGCCGCCGGAATGCTGGTCTGGACTGTCCGCATCATCGCCGGCAATGTGCTTAAAAAAGAAGCGATGGGCTTCGGCGATGTAACGCTGCTGGCCATGATCGGCGCCTTTTTGGGTTGGCAACCGTGTCTGATCATTTTTCTGGTAGCGCCGTTTTTTGGCTTAATTTTCGGGCTGTATCGGTTGCTTAGCCGCAGCGAACGCGAAATCCCTTACGGCCCATTTTTGTGCCTGGCCGCGCTATTGGTGCTAGTGCGCTGGCCGGACGTGTGGGCAAAGGCGCAGCCTTATTTCCTGCTGGGCTGGTGGATCCCTGCCATCGTAGCCTTGTGCCTGGTCCTCCTAGCCGGGATGCTAAGTTTCATCCAGCTTGTCAAACGCTTTTTGTTTCGCTAGTTCTCAATCCTAGAGCTTTCGGTGGACAATAAGACGCCTCTGATTGGGACCTTGGCCCGCTCCTCATGTTGGAAGAACTCCCGTTCTTCCGAGATAAGGTCTATGGTCTTGCTCGGGGGTGTCTGGACACCAAAAACTCTATGGGGAGGACCCAGCGGCTTTATTTACCGTTTTTGTACTTCTTGGAGGAGTTGTTTGGCTCGGCTGACGGCCTGTTCGGGTTTGCCGGCCTGGATTACCTGTTTCATCCCTTCGGCGACGGCGGCGGGGGCATGGGAGACAATTTTTTCGGCAATGGCTACCGCCGTAACGGCCGCCTCTTCCTGAACCGCCGAGTCGGCTAAATAACCGACGGCCATTTGGAGGCCTTCGGCTGTCGGATATCGCCGGAGGATTTCCAAGAGCAATTTCTTTTCTTCCGCCCGCTGGCAAATGGCGACTGCTTCGCGGCACAAGGCCATCCGCTGCGGGATCGGCAGGTCCAGTTGGCGGACGATCCGCAGATAGGCTCGGACGGCCCGGATGCGATATTTAGCTGGTCCTGTGCCGGCTAATTCCCGGAGGACCGGGGCGGCGTCGGCGCTCATCCATTCGCCCAGAAGCCGTGTGCCAGCGTCTTGCAGGGCGTCGTCCTGGCTGCGGGCGGCCTCGGCGACCCCGGCCAAGGCCTTTGCGCCGCCGATCGTTGCCACCGTTTCCAAAAGAGCGATCTTTTTCTCTTTGGCAGCTTCACCCACCGAACGGAGGACTTTTTCCGACGCAGCTTCCCGATCGGTCATTCGACCGCAAGCGTCGATCAGGGCATTCTTGGCCGTTTCGATTTCCTCGGCGTCCGAAGCCGTCAGCACCGCCTTGATCAAAGCGTCCAGGTGTTCAAACCCGGCGATTCGGCCCACGGCGGGCAAGGCGGCCAACCGAATCGAACGGTCCTCATTTTGCAAATCGGACATCGCCTGGGGCAAAGCGGCCTGAATGCCCCGCATGGCAACCAGATACAGCAGTTTCGCCCGATTCGGCCCCTTGGTCTGGGCCAGTTGCTCGACCAAGGCCTGATCCACCTGAGGACCGGGTAATCGTTCCAGGCTTTCCAAGGCCGCCTGTCCGGGCTCGCCGCCCTGGAGCACTGCCTCCCACAACAAAGGCACGACCGAAGCGTCGCCGATCCGGCCCAACACGTGCAGGGCAGCCGCCCGCGCACCCCAAGCGCCGCTCTTGGCCGTCTCTAACACTGCCTGCCGGGCTACCGGATCCCCCAGATCGCCCAGGGCGTAAATCAAAAGCACCTGTTGGGGATGGGGCGGCTCGCTGGCCTCGCCCAGTTCGATCGAGTCGTTTTCGGGCACGACCACCTTGTGGATTTGATCGCCCAGTTGGTAGGTGATCTCCAACTCTTTGACCACCTGGGGCGCCGGGTCGCCGGCCAATGCGTTGGATGCGGTGATTTTCAACGTGTTATTGCTGATGGCGGCGGAAAGTCTTTCGGTTACATCCACCCACCGGTCCCCTTTGCCGTACCGTGCCTTCTTGATGCTCAGCAACCGCTTCGGCGGAGGGGCGGCCGACTGGTACTTGGCCAACTCTTCGACCAGCAGCTTGGCGACGGCTGTGCCGCCCAGTTCTCGGGCCGTTTGAAGGGCCAAGGCAAAGTCGTCCGCATCTTTCGAGTGAAGCAGTTCCCGCAGAAGCGTTGTACCGCCTTCCGGTCCTCGGCCAAGGATGGCGCCTCGGGTGGCCTCGGCAATCTGCGGCTTGGGCAACTCCGTTTGCCGAAGGGCGTCGTAAATCTGGGTCGCCTCCTTGGCCCGGCCTTCCAGGAGCAGCCGGTGGGCAATCACCGAGAGTCCCTCCGCAATGCCGGAACGCACGGGCGCCCGGGATTCGGCCTTTAACGCGGCCAATAAGCTGGCTTGAGCCTCGGAGGTACCGATTTGGCCCAGAGCAGCCGCCGCGGCAGCCGCCACCTCGGCATCCGCGTCTTGGAGCCGGGCCTGCAATTTGCCGACCGCTCCCTTGTCCCGTCGGACCGCCAGGGAATTGATCACACCGATCAAAAGCCGACCTTGCAACCGATCCATCGCCTGCCGAAGAGCGGCATTGGCCTCCGGTCCGGGAATCACTTCCAAAGCAATCCGCGCCCAAGAGGCCAGTTCCGGATCGGCTAAAAGCGGGGCCAAGGCTGGGACCGCATCTTTGTCCGCCCATCGGGCCAGGAGCCGACAGGCCATTGCCTTTTGCGCCTTCGGGGCGTCCGATTGCAGCAGGGCGATCTGCTCCTGAACGGCCTGGCGCTGAGCCGCCGGGTCCGCTGGCGACGACTCCGCCGCCCAAACACCCTCTGCCCACTGGCCCAACACCCCCAGCAACCCTGCAACCACCACCATGCTGATTGCCGTCCGAAAACCTCGGACGGCTTGGAAGGGAACCCAAAGAATGTGTCTGTCTTTATGTTTCATGGAACGATCTCCTTTTGCTCCTGGAGTGGATCAAAGTTTTCTGTGGATCCGATTTGATAAACCTGAGAATGACTGTTTTCGTAAAATGTCCTTGGTATTTCTGGCCAGCAAGTCCCCGTAAGGTTACACATGCCAGGGGTCTCGAATCGCCTCGCCGCGAAGCCGATTGGCTTCGTCATCGCCGAGGAACTCGTTTTTGACCGGGTCGTACTGGAGTTTTCGGCCCAGGAAAATAGCGATATTGGCGGCGTGGCAGGTGATATGGGATTGAGCGGCCACCTGGGCGTTGACTTTCGGCTGCGAGCGAGTCTTCACACAATTGAGAAATTCCCGCACATGGAACGTAGCCGGGTAACCGGGGATTTCCGGAATCTTCCGCCCGGCCAACAGGGCCGGCGAACTGAGTGCCAATTTAGCGCTGTCGCCCGTTTCCACCCACCCGGCATCGCCCTCGAACCGCACCGGACATGAACCCAACGGCAACCAGCCGTCGTTCCGCAGGACCAACACCACGCCGTTGGCGTACCGGGCACGGGCCTGGCCGTCTTCGATCGGATAGTATTCTACCGGGGCGGTATCGTCGGCCCGATTGGCCCACTGGCACAGATCGACACAGTGGGACCCCCATTCCAGGCAGCCGCCGCCGACCATGCCGCCGCCCTTCTCAAACCCGGAGTTCAGAAATCCCTTGTTGAACGGACGCCAGGCCGCCGGGCCGAGGAACATGTCCCAATCCACCTGGTCTTTCGGCGGCTCTGGTTCTGGCGGCGCCCAACCGCTGGAACCTGTGCCCAACCCGCCCGGATGGGCATGGACCGTCTGGAGTTTGCCGAGTTTGCCCTCTTGCGCCAGTCGGACGGCAAACTGCACGTGCGGCAAATTCCGCCGCTGCATCCCGCCTTGAAAAATTCGGCCGGTGCGATGAAAGACCTCGGCCAAGGCAATGCTTTCCATAATCGTCTTGGTACATGGCTTTTCGCAATACACATCTTTGCCCGCCTTCGCCGAGTAGATCGATAACAGTGCGTGCCAATTCGATCCGGTCGTAATCAGCACCGCGTCGATGTCCTGCCGGGCCAACATCTCCCGGAAATCCCGATACTCCACACAGTCTTTATTGCCGTAATGGTCATCGACCATTTTTTTCACACGCCCTCGGCGGTCGGCCCGCACATCGCAGACGGCCACACATTGGACGTCCGGCTCCCGCAGAAAGCAACTCAAGACATAGCCGCCTCGGCCGCCGATGCCAATGCCAGCCAGCACCACCCGCTCGCTGGGCAACACTGCGCCGTCTTTGCCCAAAGCCCGGCCTGGAACTAAATAGGGTGCCGCCCACCCGGCTAGCCCCGCCCTGGTAGCTATCTGTAAAAAACCCCTTCGCGTCCATCGACCTTTTTGCTCTATCATGGGCAGTTCTCCTTGTTGATCTTAAAGAGGAAAACGGTCTCGATTTTTCCCGATCCAATAAGCCTGAAATGATTCCCGACGCCTTATCGAAAGGCATCTGCCGCTAATTTGCCAAGACTTCCTAATTCTACTTACGGGACCATCTTCGCCAACCTGCCGCAAGTTGGGAGACTTTTAACTAGCTTAATTCCTCCGTTTGGAAATCGCAAATGTCCAAGGGCTTTTTTCTGAAAATCGTAACATTTCAGCCGAGTGAAGAAAACTGCCTCTGCCGCCTGCGGGAGAGGACGGCTAGCCGGGTGAGGGAGATAAGGATATGCCCACTGCATTCGGCTAAAATGTTACTGAAACTCTTTTTTTCGGTTCTTGGGGACGATCTAGCCTACCCTATCGCCCTGGTTCAAGGCGCTCCTTGACGCCTTCTTCGTTCGGCGACAAAATAGAAGTCTGGTACATGGACGCTGAGGGGAAGAAACAAAGCAGCACCTTTCCCTCCTTGTTGTGGGAGAACCGGTTTCTGTACTCTTACCCAGAAGGCCGAACTGTCCAGACGATTGTATTTTTCGCTTCCGACGTTCGCGGGGAGAACTTTTCATGCCGGAGTATCGACGGATTCATGTTACTAACGTAGGCGATGTCTGCGTGGTCCGGTTTCGGGACCAAAAGATCATCGAAGACATCAGCATTCAAGAGTGGGGCCAGGAACTGCTCAGTCTGGTGGACGTGGAAAAACGCCAGAAAATCCTCCTCAATTTCACCGGCGTGGAGTTTCTCTCCAGTGCCGCGCTGGGAAAACTGATCACGCTGAACGCTCGGATCCGGGCGCGGAGCGGCTCGCTGAAGCTGTGCGGTATCCGGTCGGAAATCTACGAAGTCTTCCAGATCACCAAACTGAACCGCGTCTTCGAAATTTACAACGAAGAATCCGAAGCCCTCAGTACGTTTTAAGGCTGTTTGGGTTTGTTGAAACCTTTTCCGGGGGGAAGGGCCTCCCAGGGTTGAAAAAACTGAACATGATGGGCAAAATCCCCCAGGTTCCGAAGAATCTTTCACCAGAGGCAGGCTGTTTCGGAGGAGCCATGGGTACGTAATGGGGAGATTTCCCCCCGTTTTCGAGGGGGCCTCGCCTCTCCAATCGAAGGAAATCGAAGAAAAATCTTCTCCAGAAGGGCTTGAAACTGGTCAAAATTGGCGGTAAAAATTTCTTAAAAGAGTTCTGACAGATACAGACACCGGAACGCCCCCCCATTAGGGAGGCCACAATACACAATTCCCCGATAGCTCAGTTTGGTAGAGCAGGCGGCTGTTAACCGCCGGGTCCCAGGTTCGAGCCCTGGTCGGGGAGCTAAGTCCTTTTGCAGTAAGAAGTTACGACAAGCAAGAGGTTGCGTAACTTGGAAATCCCCAAGGGGTTCCGACGCAATTTTCTCTATTTTGCCAGAACATACGTCCACCTGCTGCGCCGCATTTTGCGCCTCTAGTGCGCCGCTTTTTGCGCCGCCTTCTCCGCCGTTTCTTATCCCCCCAAGGCCCTTCTGAGAAGCCTCCTGAAAGTAGCTCTCGGTAGTCATCAGGTAATGCTCTCTTGCGACCTTCACGCTGTTGCCTGCCCAGTCGGTTACTACATATTCCGGAAATCCTCGCCGGATCAGATCGGTGATAAAACTTGCCCGCATGGAATGCCAAAGCCGAGGCCAGGGGGTCAGTCCTGCCCGGATAATTAGACGCCTCAATCTAGTCCGAAGGTTGGTATCGGTCCCCTTGGACAACTGGAAAACCTTGTCTTCCCCCTCTGGGGCGCACGCCCAAGCTTCCCGAAGTAGCTCCTCCAGTTCGGGCATAATGGGCACCCAACGGATAGCCTTTGAGGTCTTTTGAAGTTTAGGGCTATGGACGCAAAACTTCCCCTGATCCCAAAGAAAATCGCTCCATCGGAGATTTTCAATCTCGGAGGGAATCCGTAGCCCCGCAAACCGGCTTAACCCAATCAAAAGCCTCGTTGTGGGATCACGGGTAGCTTCTAAAAGCTTTTGAGTTTCCTCTAGGCTAACGTAGTGTTCCCTGGCAGGGTTTCCCCGCACAGCCGCCGGAATGGATTCAAACGGGTTGTCTAAAACCAACTTTCGCTTTCGGGCCGCATTCCACAACTGTTTCGTTCTCCCGATAGTTCGGCGGGCCGTAGCTTCTGCGTAATGCCCCTGAAGCCAACGGTTAAACGCCTCCGCTTCTGCCTCTGAAACGTCCCTTAACCGTTTATCCGGGCCGAAAAAGGCCAGAAGGGCCGCCCGTACTCTTTGGAAAAGCTCTTTGGTTCTTTTGGCCAAGTCGGTTCGTTCTTGGACGTAACGATCCAAAAAACCAATAATCCGTTCCTCGGCCCGTGGTGGGGCAAGGCCTACGTGGGCCAGTTTTTCGTAAAGCTCTTGGCCGACACCGCCGAGCCAATGGGCCGCCTCTTGTGGAATAGGCGCTCCGCTCAACTTGGCCGAGAGAAGCATTTCGACTTTCACCTTGACGGCCTCAGCAGTTTTTAGGTCACACTTGCCGAGCCGGACGGTCCTCCGGAAGCCGTCGGCGTCCACAAACTGAATCCTTTTACGTCCATTGGGGTCGGAAATCACGCTGGCCATTACTTTTTCTCCTTTCTGTGTCTTGCTGTATTTTACGCCCGCCCGCTTATGGGCGCAAGGCCGTTCTTTCTGTTTCCTTATCGGCGCTTCCTTACGATTTTGGGCATGTTTTGATCGTGGA
>JAKPGL010000003.1 GCA_029550925.1 Planctomycetota bacterium | reverse complement strand
GCGGCGGCCGATTTGGCCCGGGCCAAACAACTGGCCCGCCCAGAAATCCCCGCCCCCCCGCCAAGATAGTATCCTTTTTCCCCGGTCCAGCTCCTGAGTCAGTCCGGGCACTTCATTTCTCAATTACTCTGTCCCTAGGGTGTCGAGTTTTAATACCCGGGTAGGTCCTCGAAGGCCTTCTTGTGCTAGTTGACGAGCCTGGCGAGAATTCTTGGTAATATTCACCGAACCGTCCGTAGCAAGCCAATAGAAACCACGTGTTAATTTGTTTAATTGCAGAGCCTGGTTTTTCAACCACTTTTTGAGCCATCGAAGTTTTTTCAATACCGTGTCCACATGAGTTGAGGCGGCGGAATGGACTTCGATCCAAATGGCCTCTTCGCTGTGAGTCCGCCGAAAACCGATTCCATAATCCCATAAGGATTCTTGGGGGTAAGAGGAAACCAGGGCTTCTTCTAGGTTAACGCTGCCGCTCAGACGCCGTCGATCTTCACAATCGACTTTGGTAGAATAACTCCCCAAGGCTTGTAGGCCTGGTTGATAGGCTTGCTGAAGACCGGAAGTTCGTTTTACAGCTTCCTCAAAGGTCATAAATTATTTTCCTCTATTTGAGGAAGAGTTGGTTGATTGCTTAAAGGGAGAGAACTCCCCGGCAGTTCGGGAGGTTCCTCAGAAGGTTCGAGAGGGGCATTGGCGACGACTTGGGCAACGATGTCGTTGACCCGGCTGGAGAACTCGGTCAAGCCGCCCCAACCGGCCATATCTTTATCTTCTGCCCCTGGATCGAGATCAGAAATATCATGGGTCTTGCCCTTAGAGTCAAAGTAATACACCCGAACCTTCTTCTTAATTGTTGTTTTAGCAACCTCTTTAATTCGTTCACTCTTACGGACTTCAAAGATATCCAATAGCCAATGCGAATCTGCCTGGCATCGCTGGATTTTTTGGATTGCCCAAACAAGGTCCAATACGTGAGGAGAATGCGTAGAAAGACATACTCGATAGCCCCGCCAGAGCAGCTCCAACACCAGCAGTAACACTACGGAAATTGCATTGGGGTGTAGGCCCATTTCTAATTCCTCAATAACCACCCATTTAATATTCCCTCGACGTTGGACGCTTCCGGCCGGCATTAGCCAGTAAAGCCCCATCAGAAGAGGAACGAATTCACGCTGACCTGCCGACCATGCCATAAAAGGAATATCTTGGTTTTTGTGGCGAAGAACCAGGCGTTTTTGGGCCCCATGATGATCGACATATAGGCCAAAAAAACCTCCGAAAATATGCTTCGAAAGCAATTGCCGATATTCTTGTTTAAGACGGTTGGTCTGGGGAAATAGCTCTTTACTCTCTTTACTCCCTTTACTCCGGATAAACTCCTGTTCCATGAGAAGCCGAAATGTTTCACTGAAATCCCGAACGACAAAAGGGTCTTCGCTGGCAAACCCCTGAAACGGCCGTGGCCAACCATTAGCCAAGGAAAGAACACGCTGAGCCGGAATATAAAATACTCTTTCCCCCGGCATCACAGACCTTCCTGTACGTGGAGCGCGCTTTCCTGTAATCAATTTGCGTATTTCCCAGGGGGTCCCGTTAATCTTTATCGTGCTCGGTGGCTCTTCGGAGCCCCAAATCCCTCTCATCCCTTCTCCCAAATAGACATCTAAAAACTTCGATTCATCGCGTCCCCAATCAATACCATGCTTTCGTAACTGTTCATGGACATAACGCTTGTCTATCGCCAATTTTAAAAACTGGAAGAAGATACTTTTACCCGTAGCCTGGGGACCGACGAAGACGGTCAGGTCTCCAAAAGTCACATCAGCGCACTTGATTTGGCCGATGTTTTCGAGCTTAAGAGAGTTTAGTTTTGCCATCTTAAATCTCCTGGCGGAGAGGCACTCGGAAAAGGCGACGTTTTTCTATAGGTCCCTGAAGGGCAAATTCTGGGATCAAGCAACACCTCAAGCGGAAGAAGTTATTTTCGATGGACATTCCTTAATTTAGAACACCTGGAAGAGAACGGGAAGCCCCCAACGATGATTGACCTTTGGGGGGTTGTCTCCAAATATATGAATTGTTTCGGATTCTTGCCGGAAACGTTTCTGGTTTTACAAGGACCGTAGGAAGTGGGCGGAGCGGGCGAGTTCTGCTTGGGGGTCGCCGCCGCCGGTGGGTTGGAGGGTCCAGTAGCCTTGGTAGCCCCAGCCGTCCAAACCGGCCAATAGGCTTGGATAATCGATGCTGCCTCGGCCCAATTCCACCCGGACGGCGGTCCCTGCCCGGGTATCCTGGAGGGCGTCGGTCGCTTGGACGCAGAGGACATATTGGCCGAGGGTTTGGACGGCCTCTTCGACCGAGTAGCCTTCTGCCGCCAGGTTGGCGGGGTTGAAATCCACCCCGATCGTTCCTTCGGGCAATTCTTCAAGAAAGCGGGCCAATTCTGGGCCGGGTTCTGCGCCGGTTTCGGCGGCCAGCATGGCGCCGACCCGCTGGCCGTACCGGCCTAAATCGGTTACCACCTCGGCCAGCAGTCGGCGTTCGTCGCTCTGGAGCGGGGGGATTCGGCCGATTCGGCCCACAAGCAGACCGGCCCCCAGCTTGTAGGCCAATTCCATAGCTCGTTGGGTGGCTTCGATCCGCTCTTCCAGCCGGTCCGGATTGTAATAGGCCAACACAGGCCGATACCGCACCGCAGAAACCCGCAAATTCCAATCATTCAGCATTTTCCGAATTTGCCGAACCCCGGTCTCCGAAAGTTGGGCCGGGTCCAGATCGCCTCGGGCCTCAATTTGGACCCCTTCTACGCCCAACTGGGCTACCGTATGCAAGGCTTTCTTGAAGGGCTGACGTAGTTCGGCCAGATCGACGCTCAGTTTAAGTCGAGGCACGGGGATTACTCCTTTTAGGGGGGGTCGATCCTTGGGGAGAGGATATGTTCTCCGATAGGTTGATCTTTCGCGGTTGGTCCGTTCGAGGGACTCTGAACCGATGAAAATGATGGTCTTCGGATTGATTGTAGCAAGTTGGCTTTGGTCGTCCATGCCGACCGAGGCGGGGCAACCCGAGGCCGTCTCATCGCCTGCGTCGCCATCCGATCGGTCTGCCGGGCCGTCCGACCGCTGGCCTACCGACCAGGAGGTCTTCCACTGCACCTTTGACCAAGAGAATTGGGACAAAAACTTCGACCATTGGCCGGACCGTTGGACCCGACATCAGGGGCCGGGCTACCCGGTGTATCTGGAGATGAAGCGGGTGGATGATCCGACGGTGTCGGGCGGTGGGGCTTTCCAGGTCAAGCTGGACGGCGGGGCGGCGGCGGTCTTTAGCCCGCCGATTCCGGTTCGTGCCGTGTACGCCTATGTGCTGGAAGTCATGGTGAAAACCCAGGACCTCCAGCATCACCAGGCGTATGTGTCGCTCAGCTTTCTGGATATGAAATTCCAAACGCTGGGCCGGTATGAATCGGAAAAACTCAGCGGCACACAGGCCTGGCAGAAAGTGCGTTTAGGGCCGGTGGAGGTGCAGCCGACAGAAGCCTGCTTTGTGCGAATTGGGCTGCACGTGGAACCGGGGGTGCAAGCCGATCTGAAAGGCGAAGCGGCGTTCGCGGACGTATGGCTGGGGCGATTGCCTCGGCTCCGGATGTGGGTCAAACCGCGCACGCATCTGTTTTCGCAAGACGAGAAGGTGGAAATCTTTTGCGAGGCGTCCGGCTTTACCAATCCGGCCTGCCAGATTGAATGGGAGTTGCGCGACGTGTGGGGGCGGGTCCTCAAGAACCAACGGGAGACCCTTCCGTTGGAGGCGGCGCCGCCGGAGGTATTGGTTCCGACGACGGAAGTTTCGGCCGGATCGGTAGGTTCGGCCCCTAAAGCCGTCCGCTCGGACGAAAAAAGTTCGGGCGGCAACACCTCGGACGAAAAAAGATCCAACAGAAGTCCTTCGAGGGGGAAAACATCGGCCAAATCGCCTTCAACGGGAACAACCAACACGAGCGCGGATTCCGATAAAAAAGCATCGCCGGATTCGGCTTCCCGCAGGGCGGGTCGGTCCGAACCTGCCGGAGACGCAGCTCGAGCGCCCGCCAATCCCTCCGCTCCGCCGACCCCGCCGAAACCCGAACAGGTCTATCAGAGCAAGGTCGTCTGGCGACCGACGCTGCCGGGGCCGGGATTTTATCGAGTCCACTGTCGGCTGGTGGGGCTTTCGGCGCGCACGCCTCCTTGCCAGTTGGATTTGGGCGTGTTAGGGGTCGGATTTCAAGGCAACGGGGGCGAGTTCGGATGGGGATTGCCGGAAGGAGATCATCCTCTGCCGTTGGAGGAATTGGCCGCCCTGCTCAGCCAGATGGGACTCCGCTGGATCAAATACCCGGTGTGGTTTGACTTGAAGGCCGACGCGGATAAGGTCGATGCGTGGGTAGTTTTCAGCGAGCGGCTCAATGCGCAAGGGATCGAAATAGTGGGGATGTTGGCGCGCCCGCCGGCGCCGGTGGCGAAACAATTTGCGGCCCGGACCCCTTTGGCCGCCGATATTTTTGCGATGGACCCTTCCCTGTGGTGGCCGGCGGTGGAACCGTTGTTAGTGCGTCTGGCGCCGCGGATTCATTGGTGGCAATTGGGGCTAGACGACGATCAGAGCTTTGTCGGTTTAGAGCGTTTGGAAGAAAAAATTGGGCGTGTGAAGTCCCACTGGGAAAAAGTAGGCAAGGACTTACAGGTAGGTTTTGGGTGGGACTGGATGTATGATCTGCCGAAGGCGCGGCAAGGGACGGCGCCTTGGAAGTTTTTGGCCTTCCGCACGGCGCCGCCGCTTGCGCCCGATGAATTGGCCGAGGCCATTCGGGCGACCGCGAACTCGGGTCTGGTCCGATGGGCAACGATCGAACCGTTGCCGAAGGGTGTTTATCCTTTGGAGGAACGGGCGGCGGATTTGGTTCGGCAGATGGCGTCGGCAAAGATCGCTGGGGCCGACGCCGTGTTCCTGCCCGACCCCTTCCACCCGCAGACCGGGCTGATGCACCCGGACGGTACGGTGGACGAACTGCTGCTGGTCTGGCGGACGATGGCCCAGGCCCTGGCCGGCGCCCAATATCTGGGCAGTCTGTCCACTCCCAACCGCAGCCCCAATCACCTGCTGCTTCGCGGCCGAGAAGCCCTCCTGATCATTTGGAACGAGATACCCACCGAAGAAGTCCTTTACCTCGGCGATGAGGTCCAACAGGTGGACCTCTGGGGCCGGGCCGTATCCGTTGACCGGCAAGGCGATCTCCAGTGTCTGAAGGTAAGTCGGCTTCCCTGTTTGGTGCGGGGTTTGGACCCTGCGGTGGCCCAATGGCGGATGCATTGTCAGATTGCCGTTACCCGTATCCCCAGCCTGTTTGGTCGTCCGCATCCGAACAGCCTGAAAATCCACAATCCGTTGGATCGGGGCGTATCTGGGTCGGCTAAACTGGTTTTACCGCCCGGCTGGACCGCCCAACCGGAACAAGTCCCTTTCCGCCTCGGCCCAGGAGAAAGCATCGAAGCTCCTTTCACCCTGGTGCTTCCTTACACGGCCGCCAATGGGCGGTATCCTATCCAGGTGGATGTCCGCCTCCAGGTGGACCGGCTTTATCAATTCCGCGTGTACCGGTGGCTCGACGTAGGATTGGGCGATGTCTATATCCAGATCGCCGCCCGACTCAACTCGCAACAGGAATTGGAGGTGGAACAACGCCTGGTGAACGAGACGGAGCAGCCGGTCGCCTTCCAATGCCAACTGTTCGCCCCGGGGCGAAAACGCCTTCAGACCTATGTTGTTTTGGCCGGCGAGGGACAGGAAGTTTTCGTCTATCGCTTTCCCGACGGCCAGGACCTGGTGGGCAAAACCCTTTGGCTTCAGGCGGTCGAACAGGGCGGCCAGCGGGTGCTCAACTATCGTTTCCCGGTCCAGCCCCCTCAAACCCCGGCAAAACCCGCTCCCAATCGGTAACTACCCTGCCTCTTTTCCTAAACCAAAAAGCAAGGTATATTATAAGGAAATCGGGTTCCTCGTCCGTCCCGGAAGCGGCGGGGTTGTAACCATGTCTGTCCGACCGGCTTGATGGCCGTCCCCAGACGGCGTCTTCTAGGAGGAACCCAAAGCTGATAAGCCCTCCGCAGAGGGCTTGTTGTTTGAAGGGCCGAATGCCCGCTCCCGCGAATTTTCGCCGAAGTTTTCCCTATTTCCTTTAAATGCGACTATGAGGAGACGTTGTCATGAGTAAACCAATGAACCGGGGAACCATCACGAACTTGTTGAAAATCAGCGCCATCATCTTCTGCCTAGGAGGGCCGATCGTCCTTGGACCGGCCGTCCATAGCCGCGCCGCCGACGCCGATCTTCAACCGGTCCTCCAACGGATCGACGCCCTAGGGGGTTGGATCGGCAAAGACGACCAAGGCCGAATCGTCGAGGTCGATCTGGGCATGTGCCGGACCTCGGACGACGATGTGGCCCTGATCGCCCGTCTGCCGGACCTCAAACGCCTGGTCCTCTGGGGCGCCAATATCACCAACCAAGGTGTAAAACATTTGCAGGGCCTTTCCCGCTTGGAAGACCTCACCTTGGAAAACACCGACATCGACAATCTGGGCGTGGCCGAGCTAGTGCAACTGCAACAACTCAAAAAACTCAACTTGCGGCGCACCCCGAAAATGACGGATGCAGCCCTGGCCCAATTGGCCAAATTGCCGGAGTTGACGCATCTGGTGCTGATGTACAACAACCTGACCGACGATGGCTTGGCTCATCTAAAGAACCTGAAAAAACTCCGGGCCTTGGACCTTCGGGGATGTGTACAAATTAGCAATCAAGGACTGGAACATCTCCGGGCGCTCAAAACGACCCTCAAAGACCTGAAACTCCGTACCAACCGGGTCGATGACGCCGGAATGGCCGCCGTGGCCGAGATGGTAAACCTCACCGGCCTGGCCTTGGAAGATACCCGGATCACCGACGAAGGCTTCCGCCGGTTGACCGTGCTCAAGAACCTCGAAGACCTCAACCTTTTGCGAAGCGGCGTTACCGACGCCGGATTGGAGCATCTACGGGCCTTCCCCAAGCTGAAACAATTGGGCCTGCGGGCCTTGCCGATTACGGGTAAAGGACTTTCGTTTCTGGCCGACGCCAAAGACCTCTGGCGACTCGACCTGAGCGAATCGCCCATTACGGACGAAGCCCTGGAACACCTGAAAAAACTGCCGAACCTGAAAAAATTGAACCTCTGGCATACCAAGATCACTAACGAAGGGCTTCGTCATCTGACGGCGCTTCCGAAGCTCGAGATTTTGGGCCTCCAGGCCTCCGGCGTGAGCGACGCGGGCCTGAAATACCTGGCGCAAATCCCCACGCTGCGGGAAATCGACCTGAAAGAAAACGCCGACATCACCGACGAAGGCCTCCTGCAACTGAAAACGCTCAAAAACCTCCGTTCGGTCAATGTCAGCCTCACCCGCGTCAGCGAAGAAGGCGCCGCCCGGTTGCGCGAGTCGTTGCCCGATTGCGAAGTCATCCGATAATCGCCGCCTTGGCATATCGGCTGGTTTTCAGCAAACTTCCCGCTGGGAAGTTGCCAAGGGAACGGGCCGCTCCGCTCGACCTCCCAACGCCATCCCTGTGGGCGACGGCCATTTTCCTCCTGCGCGGGAAGAAGATTTCGACAACATCGCTGCGTCTCTCTTTTCCCAAGCACGCACCAAGCAATGGAAACCTACATGTTCTCCTCGCTCAATTGACGCAGCAGGGCGAGGTTGTATTGGTCCCAGTCTTGGCCGTCGGGCCTAACCCCTTTGGGAGTTTCCAAGTACATGGGGACATGTTGGAATCGGGGGTCTTGCAACAGCCAACGGAACGGCGCTAAGCCGACCTCACCTTGGCCGATGTGGGCGTGGCGATCGACTCGGCTTCCGCAGGGCCGGACGCTATCGTTGAGATGAAACGCTCGGATTTGCCCAAGACCTACGATTCGCTCGAACTCTTGGAAGGTGTGTTCCCACGCATGGCGGGGCCAGAGAGGATACCCAGCGGCAAACACATGGCAGGTATCGAAACAAACGCCCATACGCTCCGGCGTGGGGCAGTGGGCCAAAATTTCCGCCAGATGCTCGAAACAATGCCCTAGCATAGTGCCTTGCCCGGCCGTGGTCTCCACCAAACCGCCGACCTTCAAATCTTCGGTCTGATGGAAAACTTCCTTCAGGGCGGCAATGACCCGCTGGATGCCTTCCGCCGCCGCCCCCTCCACATAGGCCCCCGGATGAAAGACCAGCCAGCGAAGTCCCAATCGCTCGGCCCGATGGAGTTCTTCGACGAAGGCGTCGATCGACTTTTTCCAGAGACTTTTTTTCGGACTGGCCAAGTTCACCAAATAACTGTCATGCCCGTACGGATGCCGGAGTTGATACTTCTGGAGGGCTTGTTGGAATCGGCAGGCCTGGTCGGGATAGATGGGCGGGGCGTGCCATTGGGTGGTCGGTTTGGTAAAGATTTGGAGGCAATCGCAGCCTATTTGGGCGGCCCGATCCACCGCCTTCTCGTACCCGCCGGCAATCGACATGTGCGCTCCCAGGATCGGCATAGCCGTTCCGCTCTCCTCGACCATTTCAAACACGGCGAAGGCATTCTAGGCGCGAGGGAGGACTATCCGGGCAGCGGCAGAGGCCGACGCAAGAGGCCGAAATGCCTACTTCCGCCCGTTTTCTCATTGGCATCGATGCGGCCCCCTCGGGCTTTTCACAGCGATTATATCGTAGTCGGCACGTCTTCCATAGGCAATTGGTTACCAGAAGAATCCGCTCTCTATTGACAGGCGTCCAAGATGGGCATAGAGTTAAAGTCTCTTCATGTCCAAGGGGCGTCGGCAACAAGGATTTCGAAGGAGGTGCACGATGACGACAAGGGATGAACTACAGGGCGCGTCTGGAAGTGTTGCACGGGGCTGGATCGTTACCTTGGCCGGGCTGGGAATCAACCTGGCCTTGGGGTCGATTTATTCCTGGAGCGTCATTCGTAAAGGAATTCCTGAGGATTGGGGATGGAGCGATACGCAAAAGGCGCTGCCCTATTCGGCGGCGCTGCTGGTCTTTTCGTTGATGATGGTGCCGGGCGGGCGATGGCAGGATCGGATCGGTCCGCGGATCGTTGCCACCCTGGGCGGACTACTGCTAGGAATTGGACTTGTCATCTGTAGTTTGACGAATCAGTCCTGGGCCTATGTCGTAGGGTTTGGCCTGTTAGGCGGCGGTGGAATTGGATTTGCCTACGCCTCCTGTACGCCGGCGGCGGTGAAATGGTTTCCAGCCGCCAAAACAGGCATGATCGCTGGGATCGTGGTGTCCGGATTCGGTCTGGCTGCGGTCTATGCCGCCCCGTTGATCCGATGGTTGATTGGCCTGGTAGGGGTCCAACAGACGATGTTGATTTTGGGGATTGCTTTTTCGATTGGGGTGGTGGTCTTGGCCCAATTGCTGCGCACCCCGCCTGCGGGATATACGCCAGGCGGGGCGGCTTCCGGCGCTGGCAAACCAAGTTCCTCCGCGCCGAAAGTATCCTCCGGAAGGGAATGTTCTCCGCTCCAAGTCCTTCAAAGCTGGCAGTTTTATGTGCTTTGGCTGATGTACGCCGTGGGCGCCGGCGCGGGACTCATGGTCATCTCGAACCTGGCCGACTTCGCCAGCAAAGAACTCCAGCTTGCCTTGGGACACCTTTTGGTCGCCGCCTTGGCCTTGGGCAATGGGATCGGTCGGATTATTACCGGGACTCTTTCCGACCTGATTGGCCGTCGGCAAACGCTCCTGTTGTGCTTCCTGTTGCAAATGGCGCTCATGCTGCTTCTGAGCCAAGCCAAGCCGGACACCCTCTTAAGCCAGGCAGCGGTCATGGCGGTGCTCTCGGCCCTGATCGGCGCTAATTTCGGAGCGAATCTGGCTCTGTTCCCGGCGGTAACGAAAGATTACTATGGGCTAAAACACTTCGGGGCCAATTACGGGATGATGTTCACGGCGTACGGCGTGGGCGGATTTGGACTCTCCCTCCTGGCCGGCAAACTCTACGACCTGTTTGGAACCTACACCCGGTCCTGCTATGTGGCCGCCGTCCTGTTGCTTGCGGCCGCCGTGCTCACCCTAGTAGTCCGTCCACCGAAAATCACCGCCGATTCCTCCTCCAGCTAAAAAGATCCTTAAGAACCTGCGGAAAAAAATCGACGTCTAGGGGGCCAAAAAAACCTACCCCGATCGCCAAAACGCCTTAGAGGCTCTAACAAAACGGCCTTTCCTACTCACTTCCTCCAGCGGGGAGAACAGGTCGAATCTTTTGAGGTTTCGTTTTGTTAGAACTTCTTAATCCCCCGCTCAGCCAGGCGCCAAAAGGCCGTTGAGGCCATCAACAACACATACGGCTGCACCGGA
>JAKPGL010000229.1 GCA_029550925.1 Planctomycetota bacterium | reverse complement strand
TCCAGGCCGCCGGTAGGATAACAAATGTACTGACTGTGATAATTTTCCATGGCCAGGCCGATCTGCCGGAGGTTATTGGCGCAGGCGGTACGACGGGCGGCTTCCCGGGCTGCTTGCACCGCCGGCAAAAGCAGCCCGATCAAAATGCCGATGATCGTGATGACCACCAATAGCTCCACCAGCGTGAAACCATGTGGCGCCGGGCGGACGATGAGCTTTTGGGCGTCGGCTCGCACTGCCGACGGAGTAGCTTTTTCCCTAACTGGCAATCCGTCTGCCGTCGGCTTCTGCGGGCTGGCAAGTCGGCCTGGCTTGATGAAGAATGAGCGACCGAGAAAATCCATGTCCATAGGAACACGCTTTCCTTGGGACGGTTTTCAAGCGCACACGGTAAGCGCCGCCGAGGCAAACACAAAACACCTCAAGCACGCGCCGTTCTCAGGGCGTTAAGAAAACTTTTGGCGACCGTGGTCGGCTGACCCTCGCAGCGGTCCACGGCAGGTGCGTTGGTAGGTCTTCTGACTTGCGGGCGATGGAGCAGCCCGGCCTTCTCATCGCAAGCATAGCGACAATGGCCGATTCCAAGACTGGGCCGCTTCTTCTAAGGCCCGCTCACAGCGGCGGGGCCGTCCCGGATTTGCACCGGAGTTCCCTGTTTGTCGGCCGCCCAAGCTCCGGACGACCGACCACCAACGCAACTTACCAAAGAGCCAAAATCGGCTGATTCACGTCTATCTAAAACGAAGTTTAACCATCCACTCCCGGCTTGTCAACAGGCCGGGAGAAGAATTTTTCCGGCCTATGGACGGCCTAGGGTATGTTGCGGAGGCCCTACGGGTCCTGGAGTCGGTGGTCGGCGGGTTTGACGCCCTTTTTATGGCCGCCAAAGCCGATCGGCGTGGGTTGATATTCCCCGACAAAATCGACCTTGGCCCGCTCCGGAACCTCCATACCTAAAAGCCAATAGACCGCATTGACCAAAAGCCGACGGAACCCTTCGCTCTGAAGGTCGCCGGCATGGCCCATGGTGGTAGTGAAAATTTTGGACGTTTTGCCCGATTCGCCTTGGTAAGTTTTAATCCAGGCGATAGGCGTCAGTTTTTTCTCCGGGTTGGGCGGATCGGACGGATTCATGCCTTGAAGCACTTGGCCCAAGACGACCGGCGTGCAATCGCCGTGCAGCGTGGTCAGACCATAGACATCCGAGGGCCCCCAAATGTCCTCGCAACCGCGAACCAGCGGATGATTTTTCATTTCCTCCGGAATGACGCCGCGGGTGCTTTCTTTTTGGTGATGGCCGTAATGGCTGATCCAGGTTTCGCCCAACACCTGCCGACCATAGCCGCCCAAAAACGCCGCGTCCTTGTTGTTCCAGGTCCATTTGGCATAGGGGCTTTGGGTATTTTTTCGGTAGAAGAACGGATGGGTCGAGGTGCGCAGGGCCAGGATCGGACGCCCCGAATTGGTGTAGTCGATGATTTCTTTCATCTGCTCATCCGGCAACTCACGAAACCGCAGAAACATGACCATCAGGTCCGCGGTTCGTAGGGCTTCCAGGCCGGGGATATTGTCCAGGATGGTCGGTTCGATCTCGCCGGTCTTGGGGTTGACGGCAAATAGCACCGTGCAGCGGAAGCCATGATGCTTGGCCAGGATTTTGGCCAGTTGCGGCATAGACTCTTCGCCGCGGTATTCTTCGTCGCCGGTAACGAAGACGATGTGTTTGCCGTGGCCGGGCCCGTCCTTGCCTTCCATGACTACCCAGGGTTTTTCGTCCGCCAGAGCGGTCAGGCCGCCAAGCCAAAGCCAAGCCAATGCAGCGCTCATCCAGAACTTTTTCTTTACACCCATCGTACAACTCCTGTTGGAAAGATCACGGAAGCCGCCGAAAACGATTCTTTTGGACCGAGGGAGAGGCCCCCAGTTCTCTTTCAGCATACTTTCCCGGTCCTTTGGGTGCAATCTCCTGAGGACCATTTTCAGGGGGAGGAGGCGTGGGCTAGCGTCTCCCGAAGGGAGGCGGTGCAGTTGACGGCGGGGGCGGGGGGTTTTTAGAATCGAAATGTTGTTCCCTCTGGCTCGCAGGCGGGGAAGGGGTTCTTTCTAGGGGGGGCAGCCGCTTTTTTCGCGGAGCGGGGTTGACGGCGGGAGGGGGCTTGGGGTAGTTTCGCCAGGGGGGATTTTTGGAGGAGGGAAGTAGGTATGGCGGTCTTGCGAGCGGTCAAGGGCCTTGCACCGGGGCAAATTTTCCCGGTGGAGCGAGCGAGCGCTATTTTAGGTCGGCATCCGGAGTGCGATATTGTGCTGGACCAGAAGGCGGTCAGTCGCCAGCACGCCCGGATACTTCGGATCGACAGCAAACACTACATCGAGGACCTTCGGAGCCGGAACGGAACATTTGTTAATGATCAGCCCGTCCAAGGCCGACGCCTTCTGCAAGACGGCGACCGGGTGCGGATTTGCGATCTGGAGTTTGTCTTCCACGAGGGATCGGCGGAGGAGGCGGCCGCCGCCTGGGAGCGTGAACAAGGCGTGGAAGCGACGACGATGTTTATCGAAGAGGACCGCCCCCTCGAGCCGTCGCCCGTGATGTCCAAGGTGGATGTGTCCTCCGGGCCGAGCAGCCTGCGACTGACGGTCCATCCCGAGGCGAAACTTCGGGCCCTGTTGGAGATCAATCAACAGGTGGGCAAGGCGCTTGGGCTTTCGGAAACGTTGGCGAAGTTGCTGGAAACGCTCTTTACCATCTTTCTCCAAGCGGATCGGGGCGTGGTGTTGCTTCGGGACCGCCGATCGGGCCGACTGGTCCCGAAAGCCGTCCATTGTCGGCGTGCGCCGGCCGAGGCGCCCATCCGGCTGAGTCGTACGATTGTCCAGCGAGTTTTGGAGACCAAAGAGGCCGTTCTATCGGCCGACGCCATGAGCGACGCCCGATTCAATCTTTCGGACAGCATCGTGGATTTTCAAATCCGATCGGTGATGTGTGCGCCGTTGGTGAATTCCGCCGGGGAGGCGTTGGGCGTGATCCAGATCGACAGCCGGGACCCCAAACAGCGATTTTCCCCGGAGGACCTCGAATTGCTGGCCAGTGTGGCTTGCGAGGCGGCCGTGTTGGTGGAAAACGCCCAATTGCAGGAGATCGCCCTTCAGGAACGGGTGTATGAGCGGGAGATGTCGGTGGCCCATGAAGTGCAACTGGGTTTTTTGCCTTCCGGTCGGCCCAATGCACCTGGGTATGAGTTTTTTGATTACTACATGCCGGCCAAACATCTCGGGGGCGACTATTTCGACTATGTGGAGCTGGCCGGGGGACGGTGGGCGATCTTTGTCGCCGATGTGTCGGGCAAGGGAGTGGCGGCGGCCTTATTGGTGGCCCGGCTGTCGGCGGAAATGCGCTACTGCCTGGCCATGGAACCCGATCCGTCGGAGGCCCTAGGGCGGTTGAATCGCCTGTTCTGCGAGCAGCGATGGGAAGGCCGATTTGTTACCTGTCTTTTGGCCATCCTCGATCCTAGCCGACACGAGCTGACCCTGCTCAATGCCGGGCATCTGCCGCCGCTTTGGCGTCGCACGGACGGACGCGTGTTTCCCTTGGCCGACCAAACCGCGGAACTCCCCTTGGGCGTCGAATGCCGAACCCGATACCCGAAACAGACGGTTTCTCTTTCTCCGGGCGAAACGGTGCTCATCTTTACCGACGGCGTGCCGGACGCCATGAATGCGGCAGGCCAATTCTACGGGCTAGATCGGCTCATCGAGACGGTAGCGGCGGCCCCTCCCGCAGGAGAAGAACTGATCGAAGCGGTGGTGGAAGATTTGCACCATTTTGTCGGCCAACATCCCGCCACCGACGACATCTGCATGAGCTGCTTGCGGCGTCTGGTCTAGGCAGACAGACGGGTTCGTCGCCCCCCCCTGTGGGACATCCGCCTTCTTCCGGCAATGTTTTTTCCTTGCCCGCCCAGCCCATTTGGGCAGGACTTTTTCTTTTGGGCCCGCTCGCTTCCCAAAGGAAACGAAGAAAACGGAAGACGTTTTTTGGCAGATAGGCGGGGATGTTCTATGTTTTTGTGGGGAAATGCGGCGTTTACGCCAGCTTTCCGGGGCTAGAAACGATCATTTACTCCCCCAGAAACCAATTCTTTCTGGAAGAAAGCAGATCATGGCTTCCACCCTGGAGAGACCGCCTCAGCAATTGCCCCCCCCAGCAGATGGAGCGTCCCATGTTCCGGTTCGCATTCAAGAGCCTTGGTATGTGCGGGAGACGTTGACCCGGCTGTGGGATGGCTTGGCAACGATGGTGGGGTTTTGGCTAGCCCTCCAGTGGGGGCAGCCGGGAGACAACGGTTCCCATCTTTGGCTGGGCGGGGTGGGAGTATTGGTCTTCTATATCACGGCGGAGATTGCCGGGTTGTATCGCAATTGGCGGGGCATTCCGGTTGCCCAAGAGATATTTTGCGCCCTGTGGACATGGGCCTTTACGCTGTTGGCGATGGGCGGAGTGGGACTTGCCGCGGGATGGACCGATTGGTTGCCTAGAAAAACGTTCCTTCTCTGGACCGCCGTTGTGGTAGGTTTTTTGGTGATTGGTCGGCTGGGCGTCCGAGCGGTTCGCCGGGCGATCCGAGCGTTGGGCTACAATATCCGTGGTTTTGCGGTGGTGGGGGTGAATCGGCTGGGATTTCAGTTGGCCTCCAGCATCGAGCAAGCTCCAGAGTTGGGCCTGCGATGTTTAGGCTTTTACGATGATCGGTCCCCGGACCGAACCCCGCCCATCCCGCCGGAACTGGGCCATCGGGTAGGCGCCATCGACGAGCTGGTCGAACACGCTCGCCAGGGCCGGGTGGAGGTGATCTATATTACCCTTCCTCTCCGCGCCGAGGCCCGTATCCGTTCCATCCTCGACAAACTGAGCGATACGACGGCTTCCGTCTATCTGGCGCCCGACTTTTTTGTCTTCCAATTGCTCCATTCCCGATGGACCACGATCAACGGCCTGCCGGTCGTCAGCGTCTTTGAAAATCCCTTCTACGGGGTCGATGGACTGGTCAAACGGGTGTTGGACTTGATTTTGGGCGTCTTTTTTCTTCTGCTGGCCGCTGGGCCGATGGCGATCATTGCCCTGGCCATCAAGTGGACCTCGCCGGGGCCGGTGTTTTTCCGGCAGCGACGTTATGGCCTCGATGGCCGAGAAATCCGGGTCTGGAAGTTCCGCACCATGTATGTCTGTGAAGACGGACCGGAACTCCCCCAGGCCAAGCAGCACGATGCTCGGGTAACGCCCATCGGGCGGTTCTTACGCCGCACTTCTCTGGACGAATTGCCGCAACTGTTCAATGTGCTGGGAGGGAGCATGTCGCTCGTGGGCCCCCGGCCCCATGCCGCCGCCCATAATGAACTGTACCGGAAGAAAATTCACGGCTACATGCTTCGGCACAAAGTGAAACCGGGCATCACCGGCCTGGCCCAGGTGGAGGGTTACCGGGGAGAAACCGACACCCTGGACAAAATGGCAAAGCGGATCGAATATGATCATAAATATATACAAGAATGGAGTTTATGGCTTGACCTGAAGATACTGGCCCGGACGATACGGGCTGTCCTGAGCCGACAAAACGCCTATTAAGGGGCGCACCACCCGAACCGCACTTGTTAGGGGGTTCCGTAGGTCTTGCTGTTGGATTGGTGGATGAGACGATCGGTCATGATTTTCCCGGAGCTTTCTTTTCCGCCGGAACCGTCTGATCTGGAGGGGATCGGCGATCCTCTGCCGGCGGCTGCGCAGCCGGGAGTCATGGAACCAACCGCCTTGGAAGGGCTTTCTCGGCAGGCCGAGGAGCAACAGGCCGCCCTTGTCCCGTCGGCTGCCATCCGAGTCCTGCACCTTATCAACGGCCAGCATTACGCCGGGGCGGAGCGGGTCCAAGATTTGTTGGCCCTCCGGTTGCCGGAGTTCGGTTTTGAGCCTGCGTTCGCTGCGGTAAAACCAGGCTTGTTTGGTATTCGGCGGCTGTCCCAGAAAACGCCGCTTTTCCAGACGCCCATGCGAAGTCGTTTGGACCTTCGGCCTGCGCGGCGACTGGCCCGGATTGTTCGGCAGGAAGGATACCGGTTGATCCATGCTCATACACCGCGGACGTTGTTGGTAGGTGTATTGGCGGCCTGGTGGGCCAGGGTTCCGTTACTCTATCATGTTCATAGCCCGGCCTGGGCCGACAGCACCCGATGGTTTTTCAACTGGACCAACGCCGCCGTCGAGAGACTTGCGATTCGTCGCGCCAGTGCGGTGATTTGCGTCTCCCGGACCTTGGCCGACCAGATGCGCCGCCGCATCGGCGAGGCGGCGAACATGGTCGTTGTGCCCAACGGCGTGCCCTCGGCCCAATCTCGTTGGACGCCTAGAAGCCTCTGCCTGACTCCGGGATCGGCAATGCACCGGGCGACTCCAGGACCAGCCCCGTTTACGCCCACGGTGGGCGTCGTGGCCCTATTTCGCCCCAGAAAAGGGATCGAGGTGCTGTTGGAGGCAGCGGCCTTGCTGGATCGGCAAGGGTTGCCGGTGCGTGTGCGGGCTGTTGGACCGTTTGAAAGCCCCATGTACGAGGCCGCCGTCCGTCAAAAGGCGATTCAGTTGGGGCTGGCGGGCCATGTGGAATGGACCGGGCCGGTCGAACAGGTCGAAGCCCAACTGGCCCAGATGGACCTTTTCGTCTTGCCTAGCCTATTCGGTGAGGGACTCCCCATGGTCCTTTTGGAGGCGATGGCGGTCGGGACGCCGATCATTGCCAGCCAAATCGACGGCATGGAGGAAGTCGTCGAGGACGGGCAACAGGGCCTTTTGGTCCCACCTGGCAACCCCCAGACATTGGCCCAGGCAATCGCTCATCTGCTCACCCACCCAGACCAGGCCGCCCGCCTGAGCGAAAACGCCCGCCAGCGGCACTTGGAACGCTATTCCGATCGGGCCATGGCCGCCGGTGTGGCCAAAGTCTATCGCCAGGTGCTGGCACAGAGTCTCGACCGCTAGGACGAGCGGTAATTACGAGACCCCTATTTGTCATTGCGGCGGTCCCTGTTGTCATTCCCGCGGCCCCTGTCGTCATTCCCGCTCTAGCGGGAATCCAGCGCCTCGCCCGCTAGGGCGAGGGTTAGTGCGGGGGATAGGGACGGCTGTTTGTCCAGGAATCCATGTGTTTACCCGGATCGGCGGCGGTCCTGGCCGCTACGGCGCTCGACCAATGGGACCGGCAGGTCTGCCGGGGTTCGGCATGGTTGCACCTGGTCGGGCGGCGCTTCTGGAGAAGTGGGGCAATTCCCTGGAACAACCGTTGGGCATGGCGGCGGAAGCGGAACTGTACCGGCCCCTGGGCCAGGACCGATCCACTCCGACGGTGGTTGGGGATCGGTAGAGCGTCGGCCAAAGGGCATGCCGGTTCCCGGAGTGGTAGGTTGGCCCGATGAGGCATCCGCCGGCAAACCCGCCGGCGACCCAGCGGTGGAAACCGCTGGCAATCCACGGGGAAGGAAATCGGTGGCTCGTCGGCCGATCGGCGGATCCGTGGCGCGGCGTCCGAACCGGAGCCGATCCGTCCACCGACGCCCTTGGGCGTCCGGCGGCGGATAGATCAAAAAGATCAACCCCGCACCGATCAGCCAGCCGCCTGCCAATGCACTGAGCAAAATGGCGACCGGTCCGGGGCCTAGGGGGTTGGGGTCGGCCTCTGGTCCTTCCAGCGGGGTAAGCAGGCTAGTGGATTGGGCCGCCGCCTGAGCGGCCTTGGCCTCGGCTAGAGCTTTGGAGGACCGATCTAAAATCTCACTTCGTTGCCGGACTTCGTTGACCAGATTGTTATACTCGGCCCGTAGGCCCGCCAGCCGATCCAAACGTTGCTGGACCTCGGCCAGTTGGTGTTGGAGGTTGTCGGCGCGTGCTTGTTCGACCTTGATATCCGATTGCAGTCCTTCCGCTGCGGAGGCCAACTCCTTGCGCAACCGGTCCCGGACCTCTTGTTCGGCGGCCAGGGCGGCCTGGGCCAGAGGATGCTCAGGACTCATTTTTCCCAACACTTGGGCGGAGCGGAGCTGGGCTTCCACCAGCCCCTCTTTGAGCCGACGAAGCGTGGGAAGCCCGTCCAACATTTCGTTCGGGGCAGCCGCCAACGACTGCGGGTCCTTCTGGGCCGATTGAAGCAGTTGGAGCAACTCGGTTTTGGCGGCCAAGGCGGCCTGCACGCCGCGGAGACTTTCTTTGATTTGCGTCATCAAGGTCCGGAGGTTGCTATCGCCCCGGCCCGAATCGTTCAGGTTGCGCAATTCGCCCAGGTCGCTGCCGACCTGACGTTCCATCTGTTGCAATCGGCCGGTTGCCTCGTCCAAGGCCGACCGGGCCAACCGGACCTGCTCTTCCAGTTCGGCGATGATGCTTTGGGCTTTGCGGTCCCGGAGTTGCTGGCTGTACCGCTGGAGAGCAGTGCTCAGAGCGGCCGTCAACCGCAACGCCCGTTCCCGACTCGGCGCGGTAACGCTCAGATAGATCACCTCCGTTTTGCCGAACTCCGCTCCCTTCGGCGCAGTTACGGTAACCGCCTCCTGGAGGGTTCGAATTTCTTTTTCTGTAGGCCAGGCTTCCGCCGCCGAAGAAGAGTCCTCTGGAGGACCGGCTTGGCGTAAGGTGTCGGCCAAGACGGAAGAATTCCGGGCCAATTCGAGCAGGGTTTCTTGAGCGGTTTTGAGGGCCTCGCCGGAATCGAACCGGCCCAACCGGGTCCCTGTGGCAGCCTCCTCCCGGACCAGGAACGCCTGGGAAGCCCTCCATTTAGGGGGTACAGTCGCCACGTAAAGGCCCCCTAGCACCACCAGTACGACCACCGGACCCCAGGCCAACCGGGGATGAGCCTTCCACGCCCCCCAAAACGCCCGTACATGCGCCCCCCAGGGAAAATGGGTATTCATTAGAACCCTCGGTTCCCAAAAGAAAATTACGAAAAACCCCCTTTTTTCAAGTATAGGTCGCAAAACGCATAAGCTATGTTTTCTTGGGAGTCCTTCGGCAAAAAGGCTCCGATAGGGATTTTCTGGGTTTCATCGTCTTTTTGGGATTTTGAGTCGCTGAGCACTAGCTACTATGACACGTACTCCGACTAACCTGTCTCGAGCGCCGGCCTCGAAAGAGACCACGTTTGAAGAACTTAAACAGCGTATCCATAGCAAACTGGTCGATAAACTTGACCTGTCGCGCGTCGGCGAGTTGGAAGGCGACGTACTGCGGCGGGAAATCCGCCTGGTGGTGGAGCATCTGTGCGATACAGAAAACACCATGCTCAACCGGGCCGAACGGGAACGCCTGGTCGAAGAGGTGTTGGACGAGACGTTCGGCCTGGGGCCGCTGGAATGTCTCCTCAAAGACGCCACGATTAGCGACATCCTGATCAACGGGCCGAAGAGCGTGTACGTAGAACGCCGCGGCAAGATGGAAAAGACGAATGTCACGTTTCGGAACAATGAACACCTGCTGCAAATCATCGACCGGATCGTCTCCAAGGTGGGCCGACGGGTGGACGAAAGTTGCCCGATGGTCGATGCTCGAATGCTGGACGGTTCTCGATTCAACGCCATCATTCCGCCGTTGGCGCTGGATGGGCCGTGCGTTTCGATCCGCCGATTTGGCGCCAATCCCTTGAAGCTGGAAGACCTTTTGCGGCTGAAGGCGTTCACGCCGGAAATGGTCATGCTCCTGGAAGGGGCGATCAAGGCCCGGTTGAACATCATCATTTCCGGCGGCACCGGCTCCGGTAAGACCACCCTGCTGAATACGCTTTCCAGTTTTATTCCGAACGATCAGCGAATTGTAACCATTGAAGACGCTGCGGAATTGCAGCTTCAGCAGGAGCACGTGGTTCGGCTGGAGACCCGTCCGCCCAACATCGAAGGCAAAGGCGCCATCACCGCCACCGACCTGCTGCGGAACGCATTGCGAATGCGGCCGGAGCGGATCATCATCGGCGAATGTCGAGGCGCCGAAGCCCTCGATATGCTCCAGGCCATGAACACCGGCCACGAAGGCTCCATGACCACCTTGCACGCCAATAGCCCCCGCGACGCACTGGCCCGGCTGGAAACGATGATCATGATGGCCGGCTTTGAGTTGCCGCTGAAAGCCATGCGCACCCAAATCGCCAGCGCCGTCGATCTGATTATTCAGGCCAACCGACTCCAAGGCGGTCCCCGAAAAGTAACCCATATTACCGAAGTGGTCGGCATGGAGCAGGACACCATTGTTCTTCAAGACATTTTCCTTTACCAACAGGACGGGGTGGATGAACATGGCCGGGCCTACGGCAAGTTCATCGCCACTGGCATTCGGCCTTCGTTTATGTCCCGTTTGGAAGCGGCCGGCATTCGATTGCCTGCCACCGTGTTCCGCCAACGCGTGATGATGGAGTGCTAAACGATGACGATTCCTCCGTTGTGGATTGCAATAGCCGTCTTCGTGGGCGCGGCCGCTCTGGTGGCCGGGCTTGCCCTCAGCTTCCGGAATCCTCATACCACGCGCCTAGAAAGCCGACTGGAAGTTTACGCCAAAACCGGTTCCGCCTTGACCAAAGAACAAAAAAGTGGCAGTCTGCTGGCCGAACCGCTGGAAGATTCCCCGGGGTTCTTTGAAAGGTTTTTGAGCCGATTCGGCAATTTGAGCCTGCTTTTTGAACAGGCGGATGTGGCGATGACCGTGCCTCGGCTGGTGCTCTTTTCCGCCGGGTTGGCCGTCATGGGCGGCCTGCTCGGCCTCGTGCTTCGCTGGCACGGTGCGATTGTGCCCGTAGGGATATTTGGCGCCGGCAGCTTGCCGCTCCTATGGATTTTTTGGCGTCGGAAACAGCGACTCAAACACTTCGCCCAGCAACTCCCCGACGCGATGGAGATGTTGGCCCGGGCGCTGCGGGCCGGTCAAAGCTTGGCCGCCGGCTTCCAAATGATCGCCGCCGAAATGCCCCCGCCCATCGGAAAAGAGTTCGGGCGGATTTTCGAGGAACAAAACCTGGGCGTCCCTATGGAACAATCGCTCCGGGACTTGACCGAACGGATACCCAACTTGGACCTGAAATTTTTCGCCACCGCCGTCATCTTACAGCGTCAAACCGGCGGCGACCTGGCCGAAATCCTCGACAAAATCGGCCGCCTGATCCGAGAACGATTCCAACTATGGGGACAGGTCCAGGCCCTGACGGCCGAAGGCCGATTGTCCGGCGTGGTTCTGTTGGCGTTGCCGGTGCTTTTGTTCTTTGTCGTCTATCAGCTCAACCGCGATTACGTGATGGTCCTGTTCAACGATCCGATGGGCAAAAAAATGCTTGCCGGCGCCATCGGAATGCAGATTCTTGGGGCTTTCGTCATTAAAAAGATCGTCAACATTCAAGTGTGAGGCTGATAACCGTGTTTGCCGCTGATCTACTGTTTTGGAACTTCGAAGAACTTCTGCCGTGGGCGCTGTTTGGACTGTTCACCGCAGCAGCCTGGTGGCTGTTGGAACAACTCGCCGGCCAAAAACCCCGCACATTGGAACGTCTGGAAGAGATCAAAACGCCCCGCCGAGCTGCCGCCCAGGGCCTCTTAAAGGAAGATTCGGTCAGCAAAATGCTGGAAAAAACCGCGGCCTTGGCCAAACCGCTGGAACCGAAAACCCAGGAAGAATTGAGCCGACTCAGAGCGAAACTCTCCTACGCCGGCTTCCGCGGAGAACAGGTAAGCCGCGTGTTCCTGGCCCTGAAGTTCGGCGGCCTGGTTTTGGGGCTCTTCTTAGGCGGCGGCGTCGGCTTATGGTCCTATGGACTCCAGCAAAAAGGTCTCTTCACCACCATCGCCACGGCTGGATTTTTGTTCTATCTGCCCGATCTGGTCGTTTGGTATCTGGGCCGACGTCGGCAACAGCAGATTTTTCTCGGCTTGCCCGACGCCTTGGATATGATGGTCGTCTGCGTCGAGGCCGGCTTGGGCTTGGACCACGCCATGCGCAAAGTAGCGGAAGAAATGAAAAGCGTTTATCCCGTGGTCTCTCAGGAGTTCACCCTAGCCAATTTCCAACTCCAGATGGGCCGACCTCGCGCCGAGGTACTCCATGAGTTGGGCGCCCGGACCGGCGTGGCCGACCTGCGCAGTTTGGCCGGCGTACTGATCCAGGCGGAAAAGTTCGGCTCCAGCGTGGCCCAGGCCCTCCGGGTCCAGAGCGATTCCATGCGGGTCCGCCGCCGACAACTCGCGGAAGAAAAAGCCGCCAAAACCGCCGTCAAACTGATCTTCCCCTTGGTCCTGTTTATCTTCCCAGGGATCTTTGTGGTGCTGGTCGGACCGGCCGCGATCTCCATGATGCGAGACATGTTCCCGAAGATGGCGGGCGGCTAAGACCGATAAAAGAACAGGGATAGTCTGGACTACGAATCCCGATAAGACCCTGGTTTCTTTATTTTTTGGAATCTTCCCTGGGAGGAAGCCTCTCATGCCCGCTCGAAAAATTGATGTAATTCTCAGCATCCTTTCTATATTGTCTATTTTGTGTATATCGCCTAGCATCCTGAAAGGCCAGTCTCCCAATACCCTTCCGAACAGACAGGCCATTTCCGAAACGTCTTCAAACCAGAGCAAGGTTTCTTCGGAAGAAGAAATCTCTCCGCTTCCCTCAGTGTCCCCTGAACCTGCCCCGGCCCTTCCTTTGGGCAGCGGCAAAAATGGACAAAATAAACAAAATGGAAAAGATACACAAGATGCGAATACTGCGTATTCCAGTCAGCCTGTCTATGAGGGGTACCCTCAGAATACTTACCCCCCCGGCCCCCTAAAAATCTTTATCCGCCATGTGATCGAAGATTGGCGGGAGAACAATCTTTGGCCGAACGAACTGCCGGAATCGGATCGTCAGCAGGTTCATTCGACGATGGAAATGATCATCCATAACGGCTGGCGTCGGCAAAACCTGTTGAGCGATTTCCACTTCGACCCAGGAACCGGGCAACTGAATGCCTCGGGCCAAGAGAAACTTCGGTGGATTCTTTGGGAGGTTCCTGAAAAACACCGGCTTGTTTATGTGGCCCGTGCGGTACATCCTTCGGAAACAGCAGCCCGAATGGCTTCGGTTCAGAAGGCGGCCTCCCAGCTTGTGGGGGATCGCCCCCTACCCCCTATTTTGGAATCGGAGCTTTCGCCTATCGGTTGGCCTGCGAGTCAGGTGGACACTATCCAACGGAAATATCAGGAAACCACCCCGCCGCCTCGGTTGAAATCGCAATCGAACTCCAACAAATCGCAATAACCTTCCCGACCGGCAAAATCGTTTAATTTTTCCCAATCCCCCAAATCCCTTTCAGAATAGACCCGGGTTTGGTCGATCAATAGACAAAACCTTTTCCGATTCCAAGAAAGGGTTCATGGTTTATCCCCGTTCGGGGGGCACCACGGGACTGGCGGACCAAGGTTTGCCGGATCCAGGGAGGTTTCCAGTGGGGCGAACAACTACTCGCCAATTCCTCTTCCGTTGGTCGTCGGTGGGGATGGTCTTGCTTGGGTTGGGGCCGATCTCGGCGTTTGCCCAAACCCGGGCTTGGTTTCCCCATGCGGCCGATCCAGATTATGGAAGGACTTACCAGTCCTACCGGGAGCAGATGGCAACCCGGCCGATCATTTCCCCCGCTTTGGGTTATGACGGCCCATCTTCCAAAGGGGAGATCCACTTAACCCAAACTACGAAAAACTCCTCCGCTCAGGGGGGATTAGGCGGCGTATTTTCTTCGTTCGGCCAGTCGATCAAGCAAGGGTGGACTAAAGTCAGCCAATCGTTCACCCCGCAAGAAAAAGTAGAAAAACCGACGGAACCGACTTCGGTTTTCAGCCAGGCCCGGCCTAGTGCGGACACCTATGCGGCGATGGCTCGGTTCTGTGCGGAAAACAGCCGACTGGCCGAGGCCGAACAACACTACCAAAACGCCCTCCGGGCCAATCCCCGACATCTGGGCGCCCTGCTGGGGTATGCCAAACTGAAAGAGATCCAAGGACATCCGGCGGAGGCGATCCAGATTTATCAACGGGCCCTTTCCTTCTATCCGCAGGAGGCGTCCGTATTGAACAATGCGGGGCTTTGTTACGCCCGAAATGGGCAGTTGGAGACAGCGGCCGCTTTGCTCCATCGAGCCGTCCAACTCCAGCCCAAAAAACCGCTGTACCGCAATAATCTGGCGATGGTTCTGGTGGAAATGGGCCGAGCAGACACGGCCCTGGCCCATCTCCGAGCGGTGTATCCCGAGGCGGTGGCCCGATACAATCTGGGCCAGCTTCTGCTTCATAAGGGGCAATGGGAGACAGCAGCAGAGCAGTTCGCCGCCGCCTTAGAGGCGGATCCCTCCATGCAAGCGGCCAAGGCCTGGCTGGAAGAATTGGCCCGCCGGAAAGCGGGCGCCCCCTTGAGCGGCGGCACAGAAGTAGCCCACCTGCCTCGCCGTCCCACTCCGCCTCGGACGGAAAATTCCTGGTCGGAGGTCAGCGATCTGCCGCCAAGCGGTCCCGCCAGCCCTCCCTCAGTTCCTTCTCCCCTGGGAAGGCCGTCTGACAGCCGGGGTTATCCCGGCCAGCAGGCCCCTTCAGAACCGCCGTCGATCCGGTTGGAACAGCCGCGTCTCTATGGAGCACCCGGCGGAACTTTTTCTTCGGATCCGGAGGCCGCCAGGCAATCGCCCGGAGAAGAAGAACTGGCGCCTTTGCCGCCGGTCGATCCCCCCGGACGATAATCGCCGTCTCCGTTCTCTCGACAGCGAAAAAGAATCCGCCCCTTTGCCATCTTTCGCTCCGGGGCTTTTTCCTCGTCGTATCGGCTTTTGCCCCAACAGCAGAAACGAGCCGAACTTTCACTGGTTCGTTCCAGAGGTCGGCGGCGTTTTCGACGGAAGCACTTTGCCCGTGTGTTTGTCCCAGACGACTTCCCGGCGCGGCAGGCGGTGCTCGCCATGGCAATCGGTACAGACTAACTGGAGTTTTGCAAATTGGAGATTTCCACCGATCTTGTACACTACCGACCCTCAAAAATCTCGGGATTTTTGAGGGACCTGTTCCGTGTACGAACACCTGAACAAGCCCATTTTGCAAAACTCCAGTGAATACTTAAAATAGGCAAATGAGGCAGGCGTGATTTGCCGCGTAGTGGGCGGTTGTGAACAGCGCCTCTCAGGAGGAGGCTCGGAAAAGTTTTCGGCCTACTGCCGCTTTCTGTGGCGGCCTATCGGCGGACCTGGTGCGGCGGCTCCGAAGAGGGCTTGGTTCGGAGCAGTTCCAGGTAATCGACGGTGATCGCCAAGGCTTCGTCCAAATAGAAGTCCCGTTGGATTCCGGACTTGGGTTCGATATTTTCTTCATTTTCTTCGATCTTTTTCTTTTCTTCTTCTTCGACGTTGAGTTCCGCCCGTTCGGCAAGAAACTTTTGTTCATTCAAGGGGACTGTCTTTTTGGCCTTTTGGAGTTTGTACCGCTCGATGGTTTTAAGCACCTTCTGGAAATCGGTGGAGGCTTGGCATCGGGCGGCAGAGCGGGCGGCCAATTGGCGGACCCACTCTGGCTGGACAAAATTATACTTTTTGTAAGGCTGCGGTTCGACGCGATCGAAGGGCATCGCATAATCCAAGTCGGACTCGCCCACGTCCAAGTGGGTCGTGAGCGATGGCCATTCGATGTCCGAGACCACCCCTCGGTTTTGAGTACTATCCCCCGAAGGCCGATAAAACTGTTGCATCGTAACTTTCAACGCCCCGAGGTTTTTGGCGTTCGGAATGCGGAACAGTTCCCGCCCGATGTCCAACAGACTCTGCACGGTCCCTTTGCCGTGGGTGGCGTGATCGCCGACGATCAGCCCCCGGCGATAGTCCTGAATGGCGCCGGCCAGGATTTCGCTGGCGCTGGCGGAAAACTTGCTGACCAAGACGACCAAGGGGCCTTTCCAAACCATTTCCTGATCGGAATCGAGGTAAGGCTGCACGCGGCCCTCGGCGTCCTTGACTTGGACGACCGGGCCTTCTTCGATGAATAGGCCGGTCAGGTTGATCGCTTCGGTCAAGGCCCCGCCGCCGTTGCGGCGCAGATCGAGGATGACGGCGTCCACGCCTTTGGCGTTGAAGTCCTCCAGGATACGGCGGACATCGCGAGTGGTGCTTTTGAACATGGGCAGCCCCATCCGGGCGCCGGTCATGTCCATATAGAAACTCGGCAGGTCGATGACGCCGATTTTATACGGGGCGCCGTCCGGCTTTTTCCCCACGGTGAAGATTTCTCCCTGGGCTTCGCTGTCTTTGAGTTCGATCTTGGCTCGGGTGATTTCGATGATCTTTTGTTCTCCGGCGTCGGCGGGGATCACTTTCAGCCGGACGACGGTGCCTTTTTTGCCCCGGATCAAGTCCACCACGTCCGAAAGTTTCATATCGACGACATCCACGATTTCGCCGTCCTTGCCTTGGCCGACCCCGACGATGCGGTCCCCGACTTTCAAGCGTCCGTCCTTGTCGGCGGCCCCGCCGGGGATGATTTTATGAACTTTAGTATAACCATCTTCATATTGCAGCGAAGCCCCGATCCCCTCCAACTCCAATTTCATCACAATTTCGAAGTTTTCTTTCATTCGGGGCGACATGTAGGTGGTGCGAGGATCAAAAGCGCTGGTCATCGCCGACAGATACATCTCCAGCACCTCCTCGTTGTCCATCTGGTGCATCTGTTTGGCGAAACTGTGGTAGCGCCGGGCGAGTTTTTCCCGCGCTGGTTGGCCTTCGAGTTTGTCGGTCGTTTTGAGCACCAGCAGATCGTACTTGATCCGCTTACGCCACACCTGGCGAGCTTCTGCTTCGTCCGCAGGATATTGGACCGATTCTCGATCGACGACCAATTCTTCATCGACGGTGAAGTCGTGCTCCATATTCAAAAATTCATCAACCCATCTCACCCGCTCGTCCACCCGTCGCAAGAAAACGTCAAACACCTCAAAACCGAAACGGATGTCCCCCCGTTGGAACGCCTCGTCCAGCTCCTTGGCCTGACGCATGAAGCCATCGACATCCGATTGATAAAAATAGAGCTTCATCGCATCAAGCGTTTTCAGGTAGTTTTTCAAACAGCGTTGGGCGATTTCGTCGTCCAACGGGCGGCGGGACACGTGATCCCGCTGGAGCAAGTTGACCACGGCCAGGGTAACTTGTCGGTCTTCGTTTGTCGGCCCCACGGGGTCGGCGCAGGCCGCCGCCGCCAACACCCCGAATACCAGTCCGATTACTCCATATTGTCGCACTCGATCCCTGTGGTAAAAAATCATGTGCTTCTCCTCGAAATGGGCGTTCGCCATCAGTGCAGAATCCACAATGCTTCCGATCTTCCCATACCCTAGGGGCTAAAGCCCCCTCTCCCTAGGCATCGTTCCGACACCATTTATTTCCTTCCCCTGCGAAGTAGTTTTCTCAATCACCTCCATACGAAGGTGTCGAGAAAATTCCTATTTTCCGTCTCCGGACGATTCGGTCGGGTGTATTCGCTGCGAGAAAATCCCTAGGGTAAGGTTCTTTCTCCCTTTCGGCAAGCCTTGGCTCCGCAAGGGGGTGATTTTCAAACAGAACCTTTTGATTATCCTATCGGGAAGGAGATTAGGCAACAAGGCGAAATCTGGAGGGTTTCCATTTCTTCGCCAAAGGGGGGGAGGCGTCCTTTTAGGGGAGTGGATTGGCTCCCCGTTTGCAGGGTCCAGAGAAAGGGATCGCTTCTGCCCGCTGGGGTGGGCTATAATTGAAGAAATCCGTCCTGCACGCCATCTTCTTAGGAATAGAAAGGAGTTTTTATGCAGGTGTTCATTTCGGCCAAGAATTTCAAGGTAAGCGAGCCTGTCCGAGAGCATGTGGATCGTCGGTTGGCGTTTGCTTTGGATCGGTTTCAGGCGGAAATCGAACGGATTGATGTTACCTTGGCCGACCTGAACGGCCCCAAAGGAGGGATGGATAAACAATGTCGGATGGTCGCTAAGCTCCGTTCGGATGGCACTCTGGTCATCGAGGACCAGGATATGGATTTTTATGCGGTGATTGACAGGGCGGCGGATCGGCTCGGCCACGCCGTGCAACGGGCCATCGATCGGCGTCGGGACACCAAATACGCCCGCCGTCGCGCAGAGGCCCTCCTTTCGGAAACCGCCGCCGACTCCAACCAGTCTTTGTCCGCTGACGATTCCGATTCGGAAGAGTCGGAAGGGGTTGAATCGGCTTCCGAGGACCAGGCTGTTTAATCTTCGGAAGTCCGGACTGGCGCCCCCCGGCATGGTCCATCTATAGGATGAAGGGGGGCCAACACTATTATGGACTGATGCGCAGGAATCTTTCGCAACCTGCCGTCCCGTGTTTCAGTCGATCTGTTTCTGGAGTTGTCTTAGGCGTTCAACCTGGAGGATGTTTTTATGGCGGAATCGGCTCAGGTGTTGCTTTCGGGGTTTGCGGACGAGTCGGCCAATCGGAAAACCGTGGTGGAGCAGTTTGCCGCCTTTGCCGCTCTGGGACTCCAGTATTACAGTATTCGTTTTATCGACGTGGGCGCCGGGGTCAAAAACGTCATGAAGCTCACCCCGGAGGAAATCCAGCAGGTTCGCCAGCAGCAGCAGGAGTATGGGTTGAGCGTCTCGTCGATCGGTTCGCCCATCGGCAAGGTGAAGCTCCAAGACATCGACGATGGGACCTCGAATGTATTTATTCCTTTCAAGAAGTATCTGGCTGAGGATGTTCGCCGTGCGTGCCAGGTAGCCCATGCGTTCCAGACCCGGCTGATTCGCGGTTTTTCGTTCTATCCGCCCAAGAGTTCCGATCCGCGACAGTATCTGCCGCAAGCCGTCGATCAACTCGGACAAATCGCCGACCTGTGCCAGAAGGAAGAAGTGATCTTCGGCCTGGAGGTGGAAGCCAATTTGGTGGGCCAAAACGGCCATCTTTTGGCCGAGATCCATCGGCAACTCCGGCATCCCGCCTTAGTTTTGGTCTTCGACGCCGCCAATATCTTGTGTCAGGGATACACGCCTGCCGAGACCTTCGAACAATACCAAGCCATGAAACCGGGCATCGGCTGGATTCATGTGAAGGATTATCGGTACCGGCCCCAAGCTGCCAAAGGCGGCCATGTGGACGAGGAGGCCCTGAAACACTTTGTGCCGGTCCATTTGGGCGACTGTGGATATGATCGGATATTACGGGACTTCGCCGACACGATCCCCAGTTTGCAGAAAAAGTTGAAACGTCGCGGCGTGCCGGGCGTCTTTTTGGAGTTGGAGCCGCACCTGAAAGGCGGCGGCCAGTTCGGCGGCTTCAGCGGGCCGGACGGCATGGGAGTCGCCCTACGCAGCCTCTGCCGAGTGCTCGACTATGTGGGCGTCGCCTACCATCTGCGAGATTTTGACGACATTCGCACCGCCCGCGGCTTTTGATTTGCCATCGTCCCGTTCCTTTGCCGGTATCCGGTCAGCCAAGACGCCGATAAATAGGGCTGCGGTAGGTCCCAAGGGGGGCCTTAGACGATGCCGGCCATCCCGTCCCGTTACCCCGCCGTGGGCGGGCTTTCTGCTTCGGACGGACGGGACCCTTCCTCAGTGTGCTCGCTCACCACAAACGCCGTTCCTTCCGCAGCAACGGCATAGGCCGGGTCTTTGTTTTCTTCTATCCCAGAGCTAGTGGTTTCGGCGGGGTCGGCGTCGGGGGACGCGGCGGCGTCGAAGGGAGATGGCCCGCCGGCTTCCAAGGGAATACGAGAGGTGTCCGCCGACTCGGAAGCATCCGTCAGCGATCCTTGCGCGAAGCGGAATCCAAACGAACGAAAGATGAGTTTTCCGGCCAAGAGAAAATACTGGACGCCCCACAAGGCAGCCACGGCAAAACAGGCCCCGGCTGCATAGAGCGCCAAATCATGTTCCGGGTTGCCTCCCCAGACCCAGAGCATTCCGCAGCCTAAAAGGAGACTGAAAACGCTCACCAAGAACTTGGCCCAGACGGCGGCCAACGCTTGGCGACGTTGATGGTGTTCCAGGGCGTTGGAGGCCGAAAGATTGGCCAAATTCCGCATGGCCTCCAGATCAACACCTCGTTCGGGTGCGGGCGCTCGGGGAACCCATTCCGCGGTGCCGCGTCTTTTGTGTCGCTGCGGGCCGCCCTCGTCAGCCGCCGCACCGGCGTCCGCCTTCCTTTGGCGAGAAGTCCCTCCCGATGAACTGCTAGCTTCGGACTGGAATTGCGGATCTGCAGGGTGCGGCTGGGCAGCTTGTTTCCACCCTCGGCCTAGGAGCCGTTCCATATACGCATGGACAATCCTCTCTTCGTCGGACTCGGAAGTCTCCGAGCTTTCTGGCTCGGAACGGGGAGGAGAACTTTCTGACCGCGATCCTGTTTCCTCCCCAACGGTCGAAGGCAATCCCTCCGCCTCTTGTTCGCCCAAATCCGGCATCATGCCCAAACGGCGTAAGACTTCCTCCGCGCTCGATGCGGATCGGGGTTCGGGAGGCCGGGTGTAACGCTCGATCCGTTCCTGAGGTACGCCCACTTCCGGCGACGAAAGATCGCCCTGCATTTTCTGCTCTTCCCACTCCTGCCGCTCCTTCTCCAATAGTTCCTGTTGGCGCTGGAGGGCCTCTTGTTGCTGGGCTAACTCAGCTTGTTGCTGGGCTAAGGCGGCCTTTTGGTCGGCAAGAGCTTGCTCTTGGGTCTCCAGACGCTGCTGCCACTCGGCCAGCTCCTGTTGTTTTTGTGCGGCGGCTTCCTCCAGGGTCTGAAGGGTCTGCTGTTGTTGGACCTGACGTTGTTGTTGCTCAAGGAGGGTCTGTTGTTGGGCCTCCAGTTGCCGGAGTTGTTCTTCCAAGGCTTTCTTGGACTGGAGCAAGTCCGCCTGTTGCTGTTGGAGGGCTTGAGCTTGGCGTTGAAGCTCCTGTTGGAGTTGGTTTTGTTCCTCTTTCCACTGCGCCCACTGACGCTCCATCGCCTGACGTTGCGATTCCCATTGGGCTTCGCGGCGATCCAGGTCGTGTTGCCGATGCGTCAACCGCGCTTCCAAGTCCGCCAGGAGTTGGGTTCGCTTATTCCAGAGCTCCTCTTTCTGGCTTTCCTCCAGCGCCCTAGCGGATGCATCCCGCGTGCGAAAGTCCTCTAACTGCCGCCGCAGTTGAACGATCTCCGTTTGGAGGCCGACGATCTCTTGCCGGGCTTGCCGAAGTAAACGGACCAGGTGTTTGGCCCGCTGATGCCCCAGACGACGAGCGGTTTGTTCCGGGACGGCCCTCTCCGCGGGTTTCGGCTTTGGAGAAGCTTTCGGGAGGGAGGCCGTTTGTCCCGGGGCTTCTGCTCGGAAGGATTCGGGCAGCGATTGCGAACCGTCGCTCTGCTGGGTCAGAGGCGGAACCGGCGGCCCTGGAGCTTCGGAAGAAGCAGGCTTTTTCGATTCCGGCACCAACCCTACCAGTTGGATTTCGATCGGTCCTACCTGGAGGCGATCCCCAGGCTGAAAAGGGGCGGAATGAAACTCTCGGTGATTTAACCGAGTGCTAGGAGATGCCCGCTCCACCCTGGCCTGCCTCTCCGACCGGACAATCACGCAATGGAGCGGTTCGACGCCCTCAGCCACCAATCGTAAGGTGCAGTCCCGGCCAGAACCAATCGAACATCGAGGGGACCGAATATGGACTTCTCGGGGGGGGTAATCCGGGGCCTGAATCCGGAGTAACATTCCTGCCTCTAAAGAGGGGGCCTCCACCGACTTCAAACGGCTTTCTTCCGGATGGCTAACCGGCATATCCGAGATTCCCCTTCCGTTGACCGGAGCGAGTAGGACTGCCGCCCCAATGGGATGGGACCAACAACGTTGTGCCACCCTGTCTAGCGGCTGCTTGGCCGACCGGATCCAGTCAAACGAAGGAAACTTACTTTTGTCTGAGGTTCGTCGAAAAAAATAGCTTCGGGGTTCCGATCAACAACTGCCCGCCAAAGATAAGCCAAAAGGCATATCTCCCCCCCATAAGAACTAGTTTGACCTGCTTTCCGGGCCACTTTTTACCTAAAACCGCCAACATTTCCAAGTCCGGAATTTAAGAATTTCTTAGTAGATCGAAAAAACGGCTGGATAACGATGCGGATTTTGACGATTATCGGATAGCGATTTTCAAATGCGACCATCGGTGGGTTGCCCCTCCAAGAGCGGGGGTGTGCCGATTTTGCAAGTGTCCAAAATCTCCTGTCCCTCCCCGTTCCAGAAGAAGAAGAGGATTGCCGGATACTAAAAAATATCTAACTCTTTTATTGGTAAATACTTAGGAGCGGAAGGTTTCTAGCGGATTCAAGGGGCTTCCCTTTTTTCCTTTTCGAGGTGTTTAAAATCCTTGCAGGCCTAATATAGTTATGGTGTTTATGCGCGGCGGTAGGACTGCTTGGTGGGCGAGGTACGAACGAATTTAGCCTACGGGCTCTTTCCCTACCCAGGAGTATCTAGCAAAATACCCCAACAGGGGGGGCACGGAAAAGATTTGATATACTTTAGGAAGGGAGAGTGTACGTGCGATGAAGGGTCGGCACGTTGGGAAAACCTGATTTTTGAAAAAATCTTTTTTCATGGGGCGACAAGTTATCCAAATAAGCTATTTTTTCTAGTTTCCCTATGGAATAATCGCAAAATCTCCATAACCCGCAAGCCAAAGGAATTCGTAGAAAGATTGGGTGAAAAGAGGTCCGGTTTTCACAGAGAGAGGCTTTCGGGACTTCCGGGGGGTATTCCCTTGGAGAGGTCTCGACCAGGAGGTTTGAACGGATGACCCGAAAAGAGGCATTGATGAATCTCCGTCAGATTTTGCTGAAACGGCGTGACGCCCTTCGGAAAGTATTGGCGGGTGATTTAAGCCAGTTGAAATCAGTCCGTCCGAACATGGCCGGCGATATGGTCGATGCCGCCTTGGATGCGGTCCATGATGAAATCATTTCGCAACTGGCGGAAGTCGAAAGTCGGGAATTGGCCCAGATCGAAAACGCCTTAGAACGGATGCGATCCGGCCAATATGGCATTTGTGAGTCCTGTGGGCACAGCATTGCCCTGGCTCGGCTCCAGGCATTGCCCTATGCGACCTTGTGCATTAAATGCCAACGGGAACTGGAACAGGAAATGGCGGCTTCCGGTTCGGAGGCGGATTGGGGCCGACTGACCGAGTTGCCCGCCGACGCCGATACCGATGTCTCGATCAACGACATCGAACTCGACGTTTCCTAACCGATAGATCTCGCCGCGGTAGGGTTTTTGATTCCTTCTGGCTGTTGGCCGGGGAGGCCAGCGGTCAGAAGGACTTTTTATTTTCTCCTCGCCGCCAACCCTTGACAAAACCCTTCGGGCGTCGGACAATCGACCCCGAACGAGTTTCGCAGAACACTGGCTTCGAGACGACAGGGCTTCAGGAACAGGACTTTTCAGCGGGAGGGGAATCCAGGTGGTCCAACGACGGGAAAACCGCCGCCAGGCCGACTCGGCCCTAAAAGAGCACGCCCAGCGGATCATCCGGCTGTTGGAAACCGCCTATCCCGACGCCCAGTGCGCCCTGCATTTCACTACGCCGTTGGAGCTTTTGGTAGCCACCATCTTGTCGGCACAGTGTACTGATGAACGGGTAAACCAGGTAACTCGGTCTTTGTTTACCAAGTATCGCTGCGCCGCCGATTATGCAAACGCCCCTTTGGCCGAGTTGGAACAGGACATTCGCCCCACCGGCTTCTATCGGAATAAAGCAAAAACTTTGCAGGCCTGTTGCCGAAAATTGCTTCAGGACTACGGCGGCCAAGTGCCTAAAGACATGGATGCATTGGTGCAGTTGCCGGGCGTGGGACGCAAAACCGCCAATGTCGTCCTGGGCGTAGCCTATGGCATTCCCAGCGGGATTGTCGTCGATACCCATGTCAGCCGTCTGAGTCGTCGGCTCGGTCTGACGCAGCATGAGCAAGCGGAAAAAATCGAACAGGACCTGTTGGCTCTTGTGCCGCAAGAAGAGTGGATCGACTTTGGGCATCGGCTGATCCATCATGGACGGCGAATTTGCACCGCTCGGAAGCCAAAATGTTCGCAGTGTCCTCTAGGGGAACTTTGTCCCCGGATCGGTGTTCCTTAGCGTCCGAACGTTTCTTTCCGAACCACGCCTGGCCGATGGGATTCCTACATACCAGATTGCACGACGTGAGGTACTCCGATGATTCTGTCGGGTCCAGAGATTAAAGCTCAACTGGGGAAAAACATCATTATCGAGCCGTTCGACGAATCCCGGCTCAACCCTAACAGCTATAATCTCACGTTGCACGACGAGCTGTTGGTGTATGAGGAGGTGGTGTTGGACATGCGTCGGCCCAACCGGACCCGCCGGATTAAAATCCCGCCGGAGGGGCTGGTCCTGACGCCCAACCAACTCTATCTGGGCCGAACCGTCGAACGCACCGAGACCCATAATCTCGTGCCTATGATCGAAGGCCGATCTTCCGTCGGCCGGCTGGGACTTTTTGTTCATGTAACGGCCGGCTTCGGCGATGTAGGCTTTCGCGGCTATTGGACCCTGGAGATGTTTGCCATTCAGCAGGTTCGCATTTACCCCGGCGTGGCCATCTGCCAAATCTTTTATCACGACATCCGCGGTCCGATCGTCGAATACGCCAGCGACAAATATCAAAACAATACCGACATCCAGCCCAGTCTGCTGTTTAAAGAACTGACTCCCCGATCCGCCTGGCACATCCATCAACCCTTGCTGTTTTCTCCCGAGGCCCCCCCTCCGGAGCAGTCCTAGGGGGTTCCGGTTGAGCGGCCGCAGTTCTCTATCCACTCGACCCGAGGGGGCAGAGGAAATTGTTTTACGCCGAGGCCCCGCCCTGCATCCTACTTTCCAAGAAGGAGAACCTGCCATGTCCGGGACGCACCAAGGCATGAAGTATTTTTTAGGCGTTTTGTTGGTTTTGGGAGTTAGCGGCTCGGCAAAAGCCGCTGAAACATATTCCGACCGGTTTGTCTGGATTTTCGGCTGGGGGCTGGGCCAAGAGAGCGACGTACCGGAGATCGAAAAGGTCCTTCAGCAGGCGGCCCAGAGTGGCTACAACGGGGCGGTGGTCTCCTTCGGTCTGGACTCGCTCTGTAAAAGGTCGGAGGATTATTTTCGGCGGCTTCACCAGGTCCAGGCTGCCTGCAATCGCCTCCAACTAGAGCTTATCCCCTCGGTTTTTTCGGTCGGATATGGGGGCGGCATTTTGAGCCATAATCGCTACTTGGCCGAGGGGTTGCCGGTGCGCGACGCCCTGTTTGTCGTCGAAGGCGACGTCGCCCGCTTGACGCCCGATCCGCCGGTCAGTCTTCGGAATCCCGGATTCGAGGAGTTTCGGGGCAATCAGGCCGTCGGCTGGAACTTCCACGATCAGCCCGGCGAGGTTAGTTTCCTGGATACCCACACGTTCCACACCGGCCGGGCCTCCCTCCGGATGGAAAACTTCCGGGCCAATCCCCACGGCCACGGCCGGGTCATGCAGGAAGTCCAGGTGCATCCCTATCGCTGTTATAAACTGTCTGTGTGGGTCAAAACAGAAAATCTCCAGCCGGTCTCGGCCTTTCTGGTACAGGTGTTGGCTGGTAATCGGGCGTTGGCCCCGGTGGAGTTCCCCCTAAAGCCCACGATGGACTGGACCAAACTCGTGCTCATCTTCAACAGCCATCAGTACGATAAGGTCCGGGTCTATGCGGGTACTTGGGACGGCCGGGCAGGTCGGTTCTGGTTGGACGATTGGGCCATTGAAGAGATGGGCCCGATCAACGTCCTACGCCGGCCTGGTGCGCCGATTGTGGTGCGAAGCGAGGACGGACAGACCACCTACGAAGAAGGCCGGGATTATCTGCCCCTGGAAGACCCTCTGTATAGTCCGTATCGGGTGGATCGGCCGGCGCCGACGCTTCGGCTGGCCGCCAATAGTCGGATCAAGCCCGGCCAACGTCTCCGGGCGAGTTGGTACCATTCGCAGAAAATCTATGAGTCTCAGGTTACCGTCTGCATGGCCGAGCCGGAGCTAGAAAAAATCTTCGATCATGAATCAGCCCTGTTGGCGAAACATCTTCGTCCGAAAAAGGTGCTCCTGAACATGGACGAAGTGCGGATGGGCGGCACGTGTGCGGCCTGCCAGGGTAAAAACATGGCCGAACTGCTGGGCCGCTGTATCACCCAGCAAGTGGAAGCTCTGCGTCGGCACAATCCGGGCGTGGAGGTCTATATTTGGTCCGATATGCTCGATCCGCACCATAACGCCCGCAATGAGTATTACCTAGTGGCCGGCGATTTTACCGGCTCTTGGCGCCATGTACCGAAGGACTTGATCATCGCCGTTTGGGGCGGCCAGGCCCGTCCGGAAAGCCTTCGCTTCTTCGCCGAACATGGGTTCCAAACCCTGGCGGCCTGCTACTACGACGCCGACGATCTGAACGATGTGGCGGAGTGGCGGAAGGCGTCCGAGGGACTACCCGGCGTTCGAGGCTTTATGTACACTACATGGCAGAAAAAATACGAGCTTCTCCAGCCGTTCGGCCGGTTGCTGTTTCTGTCGCCGGCGGGAAAACCGCCTCGCCCCTAGCTCGCCGGAGGTCGGTCGGAGACTGGCCCACGAGGGCATTGGTATCTATCCATTGGGGAGTGCGGTGGGAAGTCGGTTCGAAGGACGGCCGCTGCGCCGCTCTGTTGCGGAACCCTTCCCTATCAGGGAAGTTCCGGGGAGAAGATTCTTGTTGACCAAGCGGCGTCGCCGGGTCTAGCGGCCCTTTGCCGCCGGACACCAAAAGGAATCTTCACCGGGGTCAGTTTTTTGCCTTTGGCTTTCCGAGCGCTAAAACTCGTTGAACAGTTCGTGGTCGGGGCGCAAGCGGCCGTCGGCTTCGATGAAGGATAGATTGCCCGGGCCGCCCACCGGGCCAAACTCCGGCCGATGGGCGTCGGCGATCAAACTATGGTGCAATAGATACACCAAATAGCCGATCTTCCGCTTCCGAAGCTCGCTGAGTGTATATCGCGCCGATTCCACCCGGCGCTGATCGTCCAAATCGCCCCAGCAGCACTCGGTAGATAAAAGCGGCTTTTGCACTTTCAGGGCAAACTGCACATCCCGGTCCAAGGATTTTTCATACGCTTCTTTGGTGTTTCGGGGATTGGTATGGACCCAGTAGGGATGGATGCTCAGCAGATCGCAGAACGGTTCGACCCGCTCCAGCGGCACGCCGGGATGAATGCCCACGGTAATCGGCGCCTTAGCGCCCAACTGTTTGCACCGCTTGGAAAGCCCCTCCAACCAGGCCGTCTCTGCGGAAACAATCTCCGGGATTTTGTCCACCGGGCAGGAGTACGAGTACGGCTCGTTGCACAGGTCCCAGGCCAGGATGCGAGGATCGTCGGCGTGTCGGCCTACCAGGGCTTCCAGGAACGGCTCGAACATCTTGGGCCGCTGGACCCAACTGACGCCCGGCAAAAAATGATCAATGTATATCCCGCCGTAGTCCAGCACCGAATCGTGCCAGCGGTTAAACAGCACCGGCATCACCCGGCACCCCACCTTGTCGGCCAGTTCCAAGGTGATGTCGAAACATTCTGCATAGCGTTTTGGGTCCCGGACGAAAGCGTCCCAGGATTGCCACCAACGCAGGGCGTTCATCTTGGGGAAATACTTTTTGCCGCGGGCCAGTTCGGTTTCGATGATTTTGGGATCGAACTTCCGCCACAGCTCAAACCCGTTGGAGCCGTAGCTGGGCTGGTAATTGAAACCGCGGATTTCCGTCCAAGGAGAGTCGGGCATTCGGGGCGGCTGGGTGGGGTTTGGAGAGGCTGCTGTGGGAACGTTTTTTTGTTGGGAAGAAGGGGCTGGTGGAACGGCGTCCGTCGGGGCCGGCTCAGCCGCTCCAACAGGGCCGATCCCCTTCCAACTCCACACGGAGGCCAAACCAATCGAAACGCGTTGGGTAAACTGCCGTCGGGTCAAGGAGAGTTTCTGGAAACGGCTCATTCTGTCGCCCTCCTACAAAAAGTGGGTTGGGATGGTTAGCGGTCCATGGGGTTCTGCAGCCGACCGTCCCGGATGTGGAAGATGTGCTGCGCCCGGCGGGCCACTTCCATGCCGTGGGTTACCACGACCAGGGTCATGCCGTGCGATTGGTGCAGTTGGCAGAAAAGGTCCAGGATTTGCTCGGCGGTTTGGCTATCGAGATTACCTGTAGGTTCGTCGGCCAGCAGCACATCCGGTTGATTGGCCAACGCCCGGGCGACGGCCACTCGCTGGCGTTCGCCGACAGAAAGTTGGCTGGGCAGATGCTCGGCCCGATGGGCCAGGCCGACGATTTCCAGAAGCTCCCCGGCCCGCTCGCGCCGTTTGGCGGCCGAGGAGACCGTCTCGAACATGGGAATTTGGACGTTTTCCGCCGCGGTCAGTGTGGGCAACAAATAAAACGACTGAAACACAAACCCCACATGCCGGGCGCGGTAAGCGTCCAGGCTTGACATGGCCGAAAGGGCCTGGCCCCGGAAATACACCTCGCCGCTGGTGGGCCGATCCAGGCCGCCCAAAAGGTTCAGCAACGTGGATTTGCCGCTGCCGCTGGGTCCCATGATGGCGACAAACTGCCCCGCCTCGATCTGTAAACTCACCTCCTGCAAGGCCTGAACCTGCCCGTCCGGATACACGCGACACACGCTGTCTGTTCGCAAAAGCGGCTCAAGATTATCCATTGGGAGGTTTCCTCCGGGATTCCGCCCCGCTGGCAACAATTGTTTTACCAGAAACATTTCCGCCGACGGAAGCTGAGGGCTATTTCTTTCATAACATTTCAATCGCAGGAGTAACTTGTCATTCCTGACATGTCATCCCCGCTTCCGCAGGATGACATGGTAAGAACTCTGCTTTTCGAGGAATGAAACTGCTGGACAACCGACTTACTCTAGTGGGACAAGTCCGCTAGTAGGTTGAAATAGAGTTTACTTTCTGTCCGGAGGCGCTGGGGAGGACAATCCGCCGGCCTCCTTTTGGTCGGCAGGTCCCAAAAGCCGCTCCAGTTCCCGTCGAAGGTTTTCTCCCCGGGCGTTAAACGCAATCACTTTGCCGTCTTTGCCTACAAGCCACATCGTTGGGAAAGCGTGAATACCATAATACTCCAGGCTTGGACTGGGGCTATTTCGGCCATACACAATAGGCCAAGGGATTGGGGTTTTCCCGAGAAACTCTTCCAATTCTTTGCGATTGCGGTCGGCGCTAATGCCGACGATCTCGAACCCCCGACTGCGGTACGTCTGGTAAAGCCGCATCAGTTCCGGGATCTCTCGCACGCACCATCCGCACCAGGTGGCCCAGAAATCCACCAGAACGATTTTCCCTTGCCGAAACCGTTCCCACTGGAATTCCCGGCCATCTACCGTAAATCCGACAATTTGGATCGGTTTGGTCAGTAGTTCCAATCTGCGGCCTTTTTCTTCCCACTTTTTGGCCAGCGAGGCGGCCAGGGTATCTCGGCTTTTCGCGGTCGCGAAGACCAACTGGCGGTAGATTTCCACCGCAACGGCTGGATTTTCACGTTCCAGGAGTTGGGGCAGGGTGTCCATCAATTCCAATTCCCTGGGACTCAGCGGCCCTTGAGAAAGGAATTGGACGAACTCCTTAAACCATTTTTTCGTCTCTTGGGGGGTTTTCGTTTGTTGAACGCGGACGGCCAAAAGGACGCCTCGACCATACCGAGCCAGGTCTCGTTTCCGAAGAGCTTGGAGGTTCCGGAGATAGGTTTCCAGTTGTTTTTCAGCGGCCGCGTCGCCGGTGAAGGCCAACAGGCCCAAGGCCTCCAACTTCGCCTGGGCCGCCTCGTTCCACTGGGCTTCCTTAGGTTTTTGGGTAAAGACCTTTTCGGCGGCTTTTAGAAGGGCTTCTGCCTTTTTCCGCTGGAATTGGGAGATATGGTCTGGGTCGATGTCTTCCGGAGGCTTCAACTGGCGAAGCCGGCCGATATAGTCTAGCAACTCCGAGGCGGAACCATCGGGCAATTCAAACGGATCGCCTGCCGAAGGACTGGACTGCTCCACGGCGGCGGGGGATTCGCCCGCCGCAGAACATTCCTGCAAACGGAACGGCGTATCCAGAGGAATATGTACAAAAGTCAAATTATCCTCCCCAAGACTCGATTCCGGCCCAGGACTCATAACGCCTTCTGACCAATGAACCGCAACCGCTCCCGCCTTTTCGACCCCTACCGGCGCGACGCCCTCCAATAGCCCGCCGATATACACCCACAAGAGCGCCGCAGATATTCCGAACATGGAAGCTCTCCTTTTGGGAAAGGGGTAGGAATCTCCGTGTATCCGGGAGCGACTCCTGTTGCGATGGTTCTTTCTCAAAACGACAAAGGCGGTTATGGGACGGATATTCCTTCGATCTTAAAATATCGGACGGCGTTTCGGTAGCAGATGTCTTGGACCATGGCGCCTACCAGGTCGAAATCCCGGGGCAGGAGGCCTTCGGTCATATCGCGGCCCAGCACGTTGCACAGGATTCGGCGGAAGTATTCGTGCCGGGTGAAGGAGAGGAACGATCGGCTATCGGTGAGCATTCCGACGAACTGGCTCAAAAGGCCCATGTTCGAGAGGGCTTCGATCTGTCGTTCCATGCCGTCTTTTTGGTCTAGGAACCACCAGGCGCTGCCCATCTGCATTTTGCCGGGCGTCAGGCCGTCCTGGAAGTTGCCGAGCATGGTAGCCACTAGCTCATTATCCGCTGGGTTCAGGTTATAGAGGATGGTGCGAGTCAGCCGACCGCGCTGTTCCAGCCGATCGAGGAACCGGGCCATCGCCGTCCCTTGCGGCCAATCGCCGATGGAGTCGAATCCTGTGTCCGGCCCCAGGGTCTGGAAGGCGCGGGTATTGTTGTTCCTCATGCAGCCGAAGTGGAACTGCTGGGCCCAATCTTTTTCGGCGTTCATGACGGCCAATTCCAGTAGGACGGCCGATTTGAACTTGGCCGTCAACTCGGCGTCCAACGGACGCCCGTCCCGATACACCTGTCGGAAGGCCGATTCGATTTCCTGGGCGGTGTACGGCTCGGCGTAAAAAACGCTCAAGCCGTGATCGGCCAATCGACAACCGGCTGCATGAAACCCGTCGTGCCGACGCCGAAGGGCTTCTAAAAAAGAATCGAAATCCTGAATGGCGACGCCGCTGGCCTCGCTGAGCCGATCCACCCAGGCCCGAAACGCCGCCGGATTCTCCACGGCCAACGCCCGATCCGGTCGAAAGGTGGGCAGGACCCGGATCGGAAATGCGGCGTCCTCGGCAATCCGCCGATGCCAGCGAAGGTCGTCGGTCGGATCGTCCGTCGTACACAAAAGCACCACATTCATTTGCCGTAAAATCCCGCGGGCCGAAAACTCCTTCTGCCGTAACAGGGCGTTGCAATGTTCCCAAACGCCCTGGGCGGTAGCGGGCGAAAGCAACCGATCGGAAATCCCGAAGGGCCGCTTCAGTTCCAGGTGGGTCCAGTGATACAGAGGGTTTCGGAGGGTCTTGGGGACGGTCTCGGCCCATTTGAGAAACTTTTCCCAGTCCGAGGCGTCGCCGGTGCAATAGCGTTCCGGCACGCCGGCCGATCGCATGGCCCGCCACTTGTAATGGTCGCCGGCCAGCCAGATGCGAGTCAGGTTCTCAAACTGGTGGTCCTCGGCGATCTGTTGCGGGGGCAGATGACTGTGGTAGTCGAAAATGGGCATCGGCTTGGCGTATTCATGATACAATCGCACCGCAGCTTCTGTTTGAAGAAGGAAATTTTCGGTAATGAATACATCAGCCATGAGGGTATCCTTTTCGAGAACTTTTCCTAGAAACATCGGCCTAGAAACCCATCCTACGGTTTTTCCTCGGCGTCTCCAACGCCGGGCGTTCTTTCCTACGGCGGAAGAACGGTTATCCGTGCGGTTCGCCCAAGCGGTTTCGGGCCTGTTCGACCCACGGGCTTTCCGGCGCCAGGGCCAGAAAACTGCGCCAATGCTGTTGGGCCTCTTCGGATCGGCCCAATTCGTCCAGCAAGCGGGCTAGTTGGTAATGGGCGTCCGCATAATGCGGGTGGTAGGCCAAGGCCCCTTGCAAGGCCGCCAGGGCCAATTCCGCTTCTCCGGTTTCCGCCAAAAGACAACCCAGATTGCAGCGAGCTTCTACGAAGTCTTCGTCCAGTTCGACGGCCATGTAATACCGTTCCCGCGCCGCTGAAACGTCGCCAAGCTGATAAAGCACCTCGGCCAATTGGAAACATAGTTCCGCCGAAGGTCCTCCGGCGGCCAAGGCGGCCCGAAGCATTTCCGCAGATTCTCGGAGCTGACCTGCTTCTTCCAACTCCTGGGCGATTTGGACCAGTTCTTCCGGGCTGTAATACGGCGGTGCGTCAACTCCCCAGCGGATTTTCCCTCCCAGCAGCAACGCCCCGGACGGCGGTTGGACCTCCGACAGAGGCCCTGCGGGGCTTCCGGCTTGTTCCGTCTGGGCGGCCGGCGACTCAAAGTCGAATCGAAACTGACCGGTCGGCTCCATCAGCCGATCGTCCCGCCAAACCAAAATCCGTTTTCCCTCGATCCGCACCGGCAGTTGGCTCAGCGGCCTGGGCACTTCCGGCATCGCACGGCTCAGCTCGGCCATCTGGCGTTGGATCGTCTGCTGGCTGGCGCCGGCCGAATGAAGCTCGGCCAACCGACGGGCCACCGTAACCTCCTGAAAATCGAAATACGGCAACTTGTGGACCAACCGAGCCGGACGAAGCCAGCCCCGTCGATACCACCGCCGCACTTCCGCCAAAGGCGTTCGCAATAACTCGGCCAGCATGGCCAGCGTGTAGAGCCGATGGACCTCCTGCTGCGGATCGACCAGCCCAAGCCGTTGCCAAAGTTGGCTTTCCCGCACCAGTTCCACTCGGCCTTGATCCGCTGCTTCTTGAAGTTCTGGGGGCAGACCCAATCCTGTTGCGTCCCCCGACGCTTCCCCGCTTGGGCTGGCCCACTCGCCCAGCACAATCAGCTCCGCCTCCGGCCCGGCCTTTTCCAGGACGACCGCACCATGCTGGCGCAATAGGTGGGCCAATTCCCGGCGATTCATGCTGGCCAATCGGCCCACAATCGCAATCCGTTTGCCTTGAACTGTTGCGCCGGCCTCAGCCATCTGATCCTCCCACGAGTTTTCCTGACGATAGGCGATCCCGGTTGTTGGGCAAAAAGTTTCTTCTCCGAGCATCCCGCGGCGACTAGGAACCGGGGGGAATGATTCGCACGGGTTGGTCCGGCTCGTCGGCCAAGCGGACCTCGACCGGCCCGCTTTGTCGGGCTACCGCCTCCTGAAATTCCCGCGGCGTCCGTACCGGAGTGCGACCGACATGGCTAATGACCATCCCCGCACGCAACCCCGCCTGCCAAGCAGGCGAACCTTCCTGCACCTCGGTAACCGCCACGCCCAGATCAAACGGCAAGGCCGTAAACATCGGCCGACCGGTAGCATCCACTACCCCGGTCAAATAATCCACCCACAACCCACGCCATGCAGGCGGACGCTGGCTGACCACCTTTCGGCCCCGAATCGGATATTTGCTCAACACCACCTCGATCGGCGTCGTTCGACCATCTCGCGATACCTCCAGCCGAACCCGAGCCTCCACCGGCAATTTGCCTACTTCCAGGACCAGGCTATCAAAATCGTAGATCGGCTTGCCGTTGACCGTCCGGATCACATCGCCCACCCGCAACCCGCTCCGATGGGCGGGGGATCCCGGCACAAGGTCTTCCACCCGGACTCCCGGACCGTCCGCCCCCTCGGAAGGAGGACCGCCGCCGCTTGTGCGACGTACCCCAAGATACCCATATTCCACTTCCCGGCCTGTCTTGAGCGTCTCGACCACCCGGCGGAACGTGGCATCGACCGGGATGGCATAACCGGCGGCTGTTTCATAGCCTGCTACTGCCGCCAACGATACACACAGGCCGATCATCTCGCCTTGCAAATTCACTAACGCCCCGCCGCTTGTGCCTAAGTTGAGCTTGGCGTCCGTCTGAATCAATGCGCCGAAATGATACAGGGCGATTTTGCCCACCGGATCGTTTTCATCCGGTTGGGGCGGCGCCTTGCGGGCCACATTGGAAATGATCCCCCAACTGGCGCTGGCCTGCCCGTCGCGGGCAATCGCATACGGATTGCCCAGGGCAATGACGATCTGCCCTTTGCGCACTCGTTGGCCGTCGCCAAAGGCGATCGGCGTGAGGCCCTTGGCGTCAATGCTCAAGACGGCCAGATCGCTGCGGGGATCGGCCCCTTTGAGGGCGGCCCGATAGATTTTCCGATCTGGGGTAGTTACATAATACTCGCAATTTTCCGGCAAGGCATGAAAGGCGGTCAGGATCAGGCCGTTCGGGTCGATCACCACGCCGGTCGCATACTGGTTGGGAGTAAAATCTGGGTCCATCGGCCCTGGCTGCACCGGCGGACTCACTCGGCGACCGAACGCATCCGGCCGATCTTCCCATCGCATGGCCGACCCCGGCGGGGTCCTGGGGATAAGGGCTATCGCCGCCACGGACTTTTCCGCTCGGCCAATCGCCCCGCTTAAAGCATCTTCCAGAGCGGCTAGTAGTGCCCGGTCATTTTCTTCCGCCCAAAGCCCTCTAGAGATCGGATATCTACCCCAAAAAATTTCCTCCCCCATACCGCTCCACAACAGGATTCCCAGCAGAAACACATTCAGCTTTTGAAATCCTTTGGACATTTTCTCGCCCCTCCCTCTCTGGGAAATATCAGACAACGTCTGTTTTCCTTCCGGTTGGTAGGTCGCCGGATGCGTCAAGAGTTCGCTCCGTCCTGGCGGAAGATCGATCGCCCAGGATGGCCTTTAGGATTATCCTTACCGAACTTAATCGCAGACAGCGCGCCATTCCTTTTTTATAGATATTTTCCTTATGGTTTTGCAGGGAGCTCCTGGACCGGCAATTCCGGCTGACGGATCCGATCGGGCAGATGGTCCTCGGACAAGGCCGGTTTGGCCCGGAAAGGATTGTACAGCGGATCGCCCACCAACACCATCTGCCAGGAGGTGAACGGAACCGTTCGATAATAGACCTCGACCAGCGTGTATTTGCCGGTCAGCAGGAGCGAGAAGAAATCGTCCGGCAGCGGGAAGGCGGCCAGATACGGCTCAGCCACCGGCCCCAGCGTAGCGCAGACGCCGCGGGCCAACATCGACGGACACCACGCCTTGTGGTTCGGGTCGCGCAGGGTAACCGCTTCGATGCTGGCCATGTGATAGCCGACCGCGCCCGGCTGCCATTGGAAAGCATCGACATACGCCCCCAGCGAATACCAACCGCAGTAAAGGGCCGCCTCTGGACACTGGCCCGCCTGGAAGAGTTTTTGCTCGTTGTCCAGGATGACTTCCAAGTTGGTGTGGGCTTTGAGCCGATCGGCCAGGTCTCGGAGCGATTGATCATACTCGCCATAAGACCCCCGTTGCTGCGGCCCGGGGGTAAAGGGAATGCCCCGGGCGTCCAAATACACCTTTCCCTTTAACCCCTGTTTTTCTACCTCGATGGCCGTATCTACCAGGCCCTTGGCCAACTGCAAACTGGGAGCGGCCAACCGGCTGACCATCATCACCGGCCGTTTTCCAGGCAGTCGGTCGAACATATAGTGGAGCAAGTTCGGCTGCCAGCCAAACAGCGGATAATCATCCCACAAAATGAGCGATAGTTCGCTGTCGAAACTGGCGTGGGTCTCGTTTTTTTCGAGCAGTTCTTTCTGGTGGTCGATCCATTGCAGGCATCCGAGCAAACCATGGACTTGAACCAGGAGATTGAAGATTTGAATGTCGCGGGCCGGGCTATCCGGCAAACTATCCAGGGCGCGGAGACCTTGTTGCAGCCCTTCCATTCGGCCCCGAAGCAGGGCCACCGAGGCGGCAAATTCGGGCGTTTTTTTGCTTTCCGGCTGTTTAGCGGCCACTTGCAATAAAGCGTTGATCCCGCCGACTACGGTAAGCACCTGCTGGAGGGCGGTCTCGGCTCGTTGGAGCTCTTGCCCCTGGAGCGATTGCGCCCGGGCCTGAGCGCCTTTCATCGCAGCGTCTAATTGTTGACCGATCTGAGAAACCGGCGTTTCCGGATCCAAACTCGGCGATTCCGAAGGTTTTTCCTGTTGGCCCACCGACTGGAGCATCTCCAAAACCTTGGCAATCTGCCCGACATGATTGGCCCGACTGCGCGCGAAGAAATCCTTTCGCGTCTGGACTTCCGGACTGGCCGGGTCCCGCCGAGCGATCCGCAACGGCACATCCCAGCAGGTTACCAGACACCGGATTTTTTCCTGTCGAGCCTCGGCCTGAAGCCACGCACGAAGGGCAGGCCGGACATGTTCTTCCCATTCCGTTCGGCTCATGTCTTCTCCGGGTTTTCCCGGCAAAAGCAAGATATGCTCCTTGGGGACCCCGCGGCGTTGGGCGTAGTGCTGAGCCAATTGCTGGCCTTCGGGGCTTTGGGCCATGGCTACCAGCCCGATCTGCTCCGGCCTTAGCTCCGCCCAGGCGTCGGCAGCCCCCCAAAACCCGAGCCAACCAATCCCTACCAAAAGCATCCAGCATCTCTGATGGACGCGAGAGGAAAGATTTACATTTCGTCCCATAGCCTGTCTCCTGAAGGTTTTTGGAAGAGTCGGAACAAAAGAGGATGCATTCATTTTTACCGGTTTGGCGTGGTTTCCTAGGGGTAGGGAAACTGCTGGAGAGGGTAAGGCCCCCTGGAAGTGTTACAACAGAAGATTCTCCATCGGGAGGTTCGGGGGGTTGCCTTAATCGTCTGGGGCTTTTTGCCGGACGGCCATCTTGAGCCGTAGAAGCATTTTACCATAAAGGGGGGTTTCTTAATTTTGCCCGATTGGGGGGGATTTCATTTAGATATGTAAGGGGATATATTCCGTCTGGGTTCCTGGAGCTTGCCGTTCCCCCAATTTATGCAACCCTAACATTTTGCCTCTTTTTTCCACGTCCCCTATTATTGCAAATTTTAGAAAATCTGATACCCTAACCTAATAACAAAATGCGGGTATGTTAGAAAGGAATACGTGAACACATTTCAACTCTCTCCCACTGGGCCGGTCAACATTCCAGATCAACAGAAAAAGGGGGAGATTTTTTGTAACCCGGTCTGTCAGACGGGGTTAGTTCCCATCTGATAGAGAGGGTTGCAATTACTGTGTCGGACAGACGGCGTTCCCTACAAAGGCGGCTTGGAGAGGTGGTCCCAGATCAAGAGACTTCGGCCCTTTGGAGAAGGGAGAAGACAATTTCCACCGCCAGAGCCCCCACAGAGAGGTTGTCTGACGCAAAAACCCTGATTTTGGGATTCTTGGGTGGTAACATCCTTTGTTCCGATGGGTGTTGCACGATGCATGGAGGGAAATAACAGGCAGAGGAGTTTTCCCCCCTCCAATCAGTGGAACTTTTCCAGGTTTCTTCAAAAAGTTTGCTTAGGGAGGCGCACGATGAACAAGTTCCTTTGGGTAGGAATGTGGGCCATTGTCTGGGGGACTCTGTTCGCTCCGAGAAGTCTATGGGCGGAATCCCCTTCCCCGCCAACCCGGTCTGGGATGCCAGGTCCGATTAAGGAGGTGTTCCCCTCCGCGGCGGCAGCCAAATCGGCCGACGAACTTCTGGCCGAGGCTGTCCAGCTTACGTTGCGACACGATCCATATACATACCCTTATCGGATTTCGGTCGGAGCAGCCGACGGAGTGGTTACCTTGCGAGGGGTGGTAGAATCGGCGTTTAGCAAAAAGCGTGTGGAACGTACGGCCGCTCGCGTCGAAGGCGTCAAAGCCATCCGAAATCTCTTGGAGGTGCAATCCGGGGCGGTTGCCAAACCCGATTGGCTCCTAAAGGAAGATGTGGAGCGAGAACTGACTTGGAGTCCCTTGGTTCCTGGGTGGGCTGTCAGTGTCCAAGTGGCCGACGGGGTGGTCATCCTCCGAGGGGAAGTGCCCAACTTGGATGCCATGTATTCAGCGGTCTCCAATGCCTATCAGGCAGGGGCCCAAAAGGTGCGGTGTTATTTGACGGTCAAACCGCATGTGAATCGGAACCTAGGCTCTCCGTGGCGGGCCCTTCGTTAAAAGAACCCACATTTAGGGGACACCACACCCCACTGCCGAACCGCTGGGGATTCTAGGTTTTCTTCCAGGGTGCTTGGGCAGCCCGTTTTTCTTACCAGGACAGCAGAAAGCCTCCTGAAAGGGTCGGCCCCCCCTTTAGTAGATTCTGGGCGTGCCTCTGGGAGTATCATGGAGGTGTTTTGGAGAAAAATCTGTGGTGGAAAATGGCCGGGGCGGCTTGACACACTAGCGGGGGGTTTCTAGGATAAGCAGTTCTTACCCCTGATGGTTGCTACTTTGAGAGGAGGGGTTGGGAAGAGCAGAACAGCGAGGGATTTTGCGAATAGGAAACTTCAGTATGGCCGTTCCTAAAAGGCGACAATCCAATGCCCGCACCGGAAGGCGTCGGGCGCACGATGCGTTAAAGCCCAAACAGTACACGTATTGCCCCCAGTGTGGGGCAGCCTTGATGCCTCATGTGGTCTGTGCGAAGTGCGGTTCCTACATGGGGCGAAAGGTAGATGAACCCCCCAAGAAGAAAAAGAAGACTACTAGCAGGCCTTGAGTCGGATCGCATTTTTGTTTCCTGGGCAAGGGGCCCAGATGGTCGGAATGGGCAAGCGACTGGCCGAGACGACGCCAGCCGCTCGGCGTTTGTACGACCGGGCCAGCGAGTTGCTCGGTTATGATTTGGCCAAGTTATGTTTTGAAGGCCCGGCCGAGCAACTGGATTCGACCGTTTGTAGCCAGCCGGCCATTTTTGTTACCAGTTTAGCGGCCTTGGAAGTGCTGCGGGCCGAGTCGCCCGAGGTGGTTTTGTCCTGCGAGGCGGCCGCGGGGCTGAGTCTGGGCGAATATACGGCCATGGTCTTTGCGGGAGTGATGGATTTTGAAGATGGGTTGATGGTGGTGCAGCAGCGTGGGGCGGCCATGCAGGAGGCCTCGGATCGGACGCCTAGCGGGATGGTAACCATCCTGGGGCTGGAACGGGTGCAGGTCGAAGCTCTCTGCGCCAAAGCCCGGCAGGAGGACATCCTGGAAATCGCCAATCTGTTGGCGCCGGAAACGATTGTGGTTTCCGGGACGAATGCGGCCTGTGAACGGGCCGCCGAATTGGCCGCAGCCATGGGGGCGATGAAGGTAGTGCCCTTAGCGGTGGCTGGGGCGTTTCATACCCGGATCATGCATCCGGCAGACCAGCGCCTGGCGGAGGTGCTTTCCCAGGTACGTCTGCGTCGGCCCCGGATTCCGGTCATTTCCAATGTGGACGCCCGTCCGCACGAGGACCCGGAGGAAATCCGTCAACTGTTAATTCAACAGGTCTTGCATCCGGTGTTATGGGAAGACTCGATGCGGTATTTAATTTCCCAGGGGTTTACCCAGTTTTATGAAGTGGGACCAGGCCGCGTCTTGCGCGGGTTGCTGAAACGGATTGATCGATCGGTAAGCTGCCATAACATATCTGGATGAGCCTTGTATCCGGAGGCCTGTGGGATTCATACCTTCCCCGAAAAAGGATCGGTAGTGGTTTCCTACGAAGGCCTCGCCTCCCCTTTTTGTGGTTTTTGCGTGCACTAACTGGGGGGGCTGAGAACGCCAATTCTATATAGACATTCTTTAGAAAAGTAGTTATACCTGGAAAATACGTAACACTTCAGCCGCGTGAAGAAATCCGCCTCTTCCCGCCGTGGGAGAGGCCGGCCTAAGCCTTGCCCGTTCCGGCGTCGCGCCCGGCTTGGCTTACGCCAAGCCTCCATCTCCCGCCAGGGGAGGGGAGAAACTGGCGGCGATTCATTCGGCGGAAATGTTATAAAAAAACGATAGGATTCTGGTACTCTTTGGGGACGTCTGGTGCCCGGAGGGTGTACCAGAGTAAGGTGGATGTTTTTTTGGAGGCTTTTGGGGCGTTTGCCTTCGATCGAATTGAAGAGTGTTTTGAGGAGGACAAAAAGGTGGCTTCGGTAGAAGAACGCGTCATTGAAATTGTGGCAGAACAACTCGGCGTGAGCAAAGATCGGATTACCCGCGATACGTCGTTTGTCAACGATCTGGGCGCGGATTCCCTGGATACTGTGGAATTGGTCATGGAGCTGGAAGAAGAGTTTGACATCAACATCCCGGAGGACGCCGCCGAGAAAATCCAAACCGTCGGTCAGGCGATTGATCATATCGAAAAGGCCATCAGCGCCAAAGACGAGACGGCCTAGGAACTTCTCCCCAACCCGACCTTAAAGGGTACTCAGAGCATGAAACGGCGGGTGGTCATTACGGGACTAGGAGTCGTTACTTCCCTAGGCTGTAAGGTGGAAGAACTCTGGGACCGGCTGCTTCGGTGCGAAAGCGGCATTGGGCCCTTGCGCCTGATGGACGCCTCGCGGTTTCGAGTTCGTTTTGGGGGGGAGGTCCTGAACTTTTCTACCGAAGGGTACATCGAACCCAAAGAAGAAAAACGCCTCGACCGCTTCACCCAATTCGCCATGGTCGCCGGCATCGATGCGGTGCGAGATGCAGGACTGGATTTCGCCAAAGAAGACCCCTTCCGTTGCGGCGTGATCATCGGTTCTGGCATTGGCGGCATCCGGGAAATCGAGGTCCAACATACCCGCTTGCTGGAAAAAGGGCCGGAAAAGGTCTCCGCATTTACCATTCCGAAGTTGATGGTCAATGCGGCCGCCGGGCAAATATCCATTCAGTTTGGCCTGCGAGGTCCCAACGCTGCCGTGGCCACCGCTTGCGCCAGCGCCACCAACGCCATCGGCGAGGCATTCAAAGCCATCCAACACGATGACGCTGATATTATGATCACCGGCGGCAGCGAAGCCGCCGTCACCCCCATGGGAATCAGCGGTTTCAGCGCCATGCGGGCCTTGTCGGAACGCAACGACGACCCGGCCCACGCCAGCCGACCGTTCGATCTCCAGCGGGACGGCTTCGTCATGGCTGAAGGCGCCGGCATCCTCGTGCTGGAAGAACTCGAACATGCGAAAAAACGCGGCGCCCGGATCTATGCGGAACTCCTAGGCTACGGCTCCACGGCCGACGCAAGCCATATCACCCAGCCCGACCCCCAAGGCAGCGGCGCCGCCCGGGCCATCCAAAGCGCCCTGCGGGACGCCGGAATCGATCCTTCCCAGGTCGATTACATCAACGCCCACGGCACGAGCACCCCCTTGGGAGACATCGCCGAAACCATCGCCATCAAAAACGTCTTTGGCGACCACGCACGTCGGGTAAGCATCTCCAGCACCAAAAGCCAATTGGGGCATCTGCTGGGCGCAAGCGGCGGCGTCGAAATGGTCGTTACCGTCCTGGCGTTAGTTCGCGGCGTCATCCCGCCGACGATCAACTACGAATTCCCTGATCCCCAGTGCGACCTGGACTATACCCCCAATCAGCCGCGGGAGCGGAAAATCTCGATTGCCCTGAAGAACAGCTTCGGCTTTGGCGGCCACAACGCCTGTTTGCTCTGCGGACTGCTCCGAAACGGCGATTGATCGCGGCGATCTCAGCCGGGCCTTCCAAGGTTTAGTTCCCGACGGCGATCCCCCAACTGACCCCTCCCCGGGGCGGCGGACGATGGCGATAATGCCACCACCAATGGGGCGGCCCCCAGGGACCGTAATGGTATTCCTCCACAATCACCGGCACCGCGCCCGGCGGCGCTGCGGGAACCACTTGGACCGCTTGCGCTGGGGGCCGAGCTTGCCCTGCCTCCTGCATGGCGGCAATCGCCCGAGTGCTCACCCCCTGCTGCTGAAGCAAGATGATGTCGTTGGCCGTTAGCGGACGCTGGACCCCATTGGCCCGGATGTGGTTGACGATCAATTCTTCGGCTACCCCGGCTTGGGTCATGGCGACCACATCTTCCATCGAGACTGCGCCCGGGCCAACAGGCCGACCTAATTGCTGGGCGATCATGGCCCGATTCTTGGCCTCCACCTCATCCAGCTCCGATCCCACCAAGGCCCCTGCCAAAGTCCCCAGCCCGGCCCCTAGGACCGCACCTGCTCCGGCATGGCCTGTGGAACTGCCGATAAGGGCCCCACTGCCTGCGCCCAACAGCCCGCCCGTCAACACCCCTCGATCCGTATGCGTCCACGAGGCGCACCCAACAGACATCCCCGCCAACAGCACTCCCCCCCACAGAAAAGCGAAGGAAAGTATTTTATGCCCTTTTGGGCTTTGCCGATTACCAGGAACCCGGTTCGTAACATAGTCTGTTAGACTGTTTTTTATTTTTATCCACTTGTTCGAGTCGGCCCGGTGGACCGAGCAAAGGAAAACGCCCGGACTGGCATCTGGCCCCGGATTAGTCCTGAATCCTTCCCGTTTCCCCCCGAATTGGGATGATTTAATCCTCATGAGCGGGACTCCTGGATTTTGGAGAACTAAAAAGTGGTATTTTGGCAGAACTTTTTCCTGGGTCAAGAGAAAATAAAACGATTGAACAAAATAGAGAAATTAAGTAGATTGAATAAAGAATCTGGCCGCTGGGGCCAAGGAATTCCGGAAATCTGGCCGCTGGTTTCGGGTTCTTTTCCCCCGGCACGTTGTTCTAAGGGTATAATTCACCAAATGCGCTCTGATGGCTTACCCAGAGGCGTCGGCCATGTGTTTAGGCATCCCCGGGAAATTGCTCGACGTGTATCAAAAAGACGATCTGCCTATGGGCAAGGCGGACTTCGGCGGCGTGGTCAAAGAAGTTTGCTTAGCCTATACGCCTGAGGCGCAACCAGGCGAATACGTCCTGGTCCATGTCGGCTTTGCTATCAGCCGAATCGATCAGGCCGAGGCCGACGAAATCTTCTCCATGCTGGCTCAGATGGAGGCGTCCTGGACGGAATCGGAAGAGCAGGCTACGCCGGACGCTCGGAGTCCTTGAGCAGGAACCAGCCCCCCGGTCCCGATTCAATTGTTTCGGAAAAAAATGAGCCTTGGGCAGTTGATTCCCGTGGGGAAATCGTTTAGGTTACGGTACAAGGAATCGTTTAGACAATTTAGACAAAGAGGGTTTCAAAACCTTGGAAAGGCGATGTTGTTTGCGCTAAACAGCGGTTTTGAAACGATCGTGAGGGTCTGTTTTCTTATGTTGAGGGAGATTTCATGATGCATCGCGTGGTACCTGTCAGCCGACATGGGTTGGGATGGTGTGTAGGTCTCATGGTTTGTGGGTTGATAGCGGGGCTGATGGTTGGTTGCGGCCCGAAAGAAAAGCCGCCTGTTAAACCGCCGGCCAAGGTGGAACAGCCGACTAGCGAGCCGACAAAACCTCAACCCTCAGAGCCGACACCGCCAGCGGTAAAACTTCCGGAGCTGACGCCGCCGGAAGAAAAACCAGCCGAAAAACCTGCCGAAAAAATGACCGAGGAAAAACCAGCGGAAAAGCCCGCTGAACCAAAGCCTACAGAGAAACCAGCGGAGGAAAAACCCGCCGAAAAACCCGCGGAAAAGATGCCGCAAGAAAAACCCGCTGAACCAAAACCGCCGGAAGAAAAACCAGCGGAAAAGCCCGCTGAACCAAAGCCTACAGAGAAACCAGCGGAAGAAAAACCAGCGGAAAAGCCTGCTGCGGAAAAGCCGGAAGAAAAGCCCGCCGAAAAACCTGCCGAAAAAATGACCGAGGAAAAACCAGCGGAAAAGCCCGCTGAACCAAAGCCTACAGAGAAACCCGCGGAGGAAAAGCCCGCCGAAAAACCCGCGGAAAAAACAGCCCAAGAAAAACCGGCCGAACCGGCGTCAACCCCCCAACAACCCAAGCCTGCCGCGGGGGAGCAGGCGTTTCGATTGCCCGACGGTCGGGACCCGACCGATGTGCCGGCCGTGGTCTGGTTGCCCAAGCCGACCATCCGCATCCCTGAATCCGAAGCCGCCACAGAAGCCGAGATGAAACCCTATACGGAGATCATCCCCGGTACGGACGTGAAGTTTGAGATGATACCGATCCGGGGCGGCACATTCAAAATGGGAAGCCCAGAGAATGAAAAGAATCGTAAACCGGACGAAGGCCCCCAGGTGGAAGTCCAGGTGGAGCCGTTCTGGATGGGCAAGTGCGAGGTAACTTGGGATGAATACGAGTTGTGGGCGATGGGTCTGGACAAACAGCGTCGCAAGATCAAAAAGATCGAATCCACGGAACAGGACCGTATTGCCGACGCCATTACCATTCCCACCAAACCCTATACGGATATGACGTTCGGCATGGGCAAGGAAGGGTATCCGGCCGTGTGCATGACGCAACTAGCGGCCAAGATGTACTGCAAGTGGCTGTCGGCCAAAACGGGCCGGTATTATCGTCTGCCCACCGAGGCCGAATGGGAATATGCCTGCCGGGCCGGCACAACCAGCGCCTACAGCTTCGGCGACGATCCGGAGAAGCTGGGCGAATATGCCTGGTACGCCGACAACAGCGACGACAAGTATCAGAAAGTCGGCAAGAAGAAACCCAACCCCTGGGGCCTGTACGACATGCACGGCAACGTGGCCGAGTGGGTCCTGGATCGCTATGATCCGGACTTTTACAAGACCCTAGTGGGCAAGAAACCGGTGCGTCCGTGGAACCCGCCGGATCCGAAGCAGGAATGGGGGCGGGTGGTCCGCGGGGGATCGTGGAACGACGACGCCGACCGGCTTCGCAGTGCGGCCCGCACCGCCTCGCACAAAGACTGGAAGATGCAGGACCCGCAGATTCCGCAAAGCATCTGGTACTTGACCGACGCCAATTTTGTCGGCTTCCGGGTGATTCGTCCCTTGAAACTGCCCACCCCAGAAGAAGCCCAGAAATACGACCCCGAACCGGAAGTGGTCAAGGAATATCGAGAAGCCCAGGCCAACAAGATGTAAGCCGAGGCGGAATAGAACGATCCAAGGCAAACGCAGACCGCACAGCGTCGTTGCCGGTCCGCCGCGCCCGATTTTTTTATACAGAAAACGCGTGTTGCTTGGAAAGCATCTTTGTATTTTTGTCCCCTTTGCTTGGAGGTTCTCGCCATGCGAAATCCCAAAGAGAGTTCCCGTCGTGAGTTTTTGAAGACCAGCGGGCTGGTTGCCGCCGGGGCCGGCTTGGCCAGTTCGCTCAGCATTGCCCGAAGCGCCCACGCCGCCGGATCAGAACGTATCCGGGCGGTGCTCATCGGCTGCGGCGGCCGAGGCAACGGCGCTATGGAGAATTGCTTGGAGGCCGACCCGGCGGTGGTGGTCGTGGCCGTGGCCGATGCTTTCGAAAATAAAGCCCAAGGCGCGGCAAAACACTTCCGCGAAAAATTCAAAGACCGTGTCGATTTGCCGGACGATCGTGTGTTTACCGGTTTGGAGTGCCATAAAGGCGCCTTGGCGGTGGAATCGGAACTGGTGGTGACGGCCGCTCCGCCCGGCTTCCGGCCAATGCACTATGCGGCCGCCATCAAGGCCGGCAAACATGTGTTCATGGAAAAGCCTTGCTGTGTCGATGCCCCAGGTTTCCGGATGCTCATGGAGGCCAATGAGCTGGCCGATCAAAAGGGTCTGAAAGTGGGCGTCGGCTTGCAACGGCACCATCAGGCCTCTTATGTGGAAACCATCAAACGGATTCATGACGGGGCGATCGGACGGCCGATGCTCCTGCGGGCCTATTGGAACGGCCACGGCATCTGGAATCGCCGACGTGAAGAAGGCATGACCGAAATGCAGTACCAGGTCCACAACTGGTATCACTTCTGCTGGCTGTCGGGCGATAACATCTGCGAGCAGCATGTGCACAATCTGGATATTTGTAACTGGGTCATGGTAGCCGCCCTCGGCGGCGTCAAAAACGCCCATCCGGTCGAAGCCAACGGCATGGGCGCCTGCCTAAAACGCTATCTCGGCGACCTGAAAGGCACCGGACAAATCTTCGACGAACACTTCGTCGAGTTCACCTACGCCGACGGCACCAAGATGTATAGCCAATGCCGGCAAATTCCCAATACCTTCTCCAGCGTGTCCGAGCACGTCCACGGGACCGAAGGCGAATCCAACTGCAGCGGCTGGATCCGCGGCAAAAATGAATGGAGTTTTAAGGGCAAAGGCGAGAATCCCTATGTCCAAGAACATCGGGATTTGATTGCCGCCATCCGATCGGGCGAAAAATATAACGAAGGTTGGTACGGCGCCCTCAGCAGCATGACCGCCGTACTTGGCCGAATGGCCACCTACAGCGGCCAGGTGGTCAAGTGGGACGATGCGGTAGCCAAGGGCGGCACGGAGTTCCCCAAAGAACTTCGCTGGGACGCCCCGGCCCCGGTCCAAAAAGACGCCGCCGGCAACTACCCCATCCCCATGCCCGGCGAATACAAACCGTACTAACTCTACGGGCTGGCGATTTCCCTAAAGAAATGGTCTAATGACGCTTTCAACGCCCCAGGAAGGTGGAAAACCTGCCTGGGGCTTTTCTTTCCTGTGCATGGATATCAAAATTTTAGACAGAGAAGGAATCTTCCAGAAAAAGGGTGTTTGCTTTTGTCTTCTGGGAGGAACTTGGTGTGAAAAGAGATCTTGGCCGTCGGGATTTTTTGACCCTGGCAGCCGGGGCATATTCGGTTACCTCGGCTGGCGCGGTTGCTTCGGCCCGCTCGGCCATATCAGACGGCGGAAAACCGCCGACAGCCCATACTCCGGCCTCGTTGCCGCAGATTTCGCTCGGCCCGTATAAAATTTCCCGCCTCATCTGCGGATCGAACTGTTTCAACGCCGGGTCGCACCTGTCGATCTTTGTCAACTACGAAATGCGGGCCTATTACACCGACGAGCAAATCCTGAAAACCTTGCGCCGATGCGAACAGGTAGGCATCAACGCCTGGCAAGGCAGCGGCCCGCACAACGCCCAACTTTATCGTCGGCTCCGGGAAACGGGAAGCCAAATGCACTTTCTGGCCATCGACGCCGGCGATGCGGAGTCCATCCGCAACTTGCGCGAAGCCGGTTGTATTGCTATCGCCCATCACGGCGAACGCACCGACCAACTGTTTAAGGCAGGCCGATTGGGGCAGGTCCAGGAGTATCTCAAAAAGGTGCGGGACGCCGGCCTTTTGGTCGGTGTTTCCACGCACATGCCTGCGGTGGTCGAAGAGATCGAATCCCGCGGCTGGGACCTGGATTACTATATGACCTGCGTGTATGAACGGCACCGGTCGAAAGAGGAGCTGGAAAAACTGCTCGGCCAGGCGCCGATTCCGGTAGGCGAGGTCTATTTGCCGATGGACCCGCCGCGCATGTATCGGGCCATCCAGGCCACCCGACGTCCCTGCTTGGCGTTTAAGATTTTAGCCGCCGGTCGGCTTTCGGACCGCAAAAGCTGGGTCGAAGAGGCCTTCCGGCAGACCTTCGCTAACATCAAACCCACCGACGCCGCGATCGTCGGCATCTACGACCGCTACAGCGACCAACCGGCCGAAAACGCTGAGTATGTCCGCCGCTTTAGCGCCCTGTCGAAAGCCCCAGCGTCTGCTGGTGGGGGCTAAATCATTTTGGTCATTCCGGGGATGGGCAGGGGGTAGTTGCCGTCCGGGCCGGGCTTTACCGGCGGCGGCGTGTCGAAACTGCTCTGGTCTGGCGGCGGGGCGTACTGAAAGTTCGATTTGACCACCTGGGCCCACTCCACCGCTTTGCCCGTATAGCAGGCAATCTGCCCCATGATGGTCGTCAGGGTGCTGGTGATCATGTGATAGCCGCTGTTGATCGGCTTGCCTTGTAAGACCGAGTCGATCAGGGCCTTCTGCTCCTCCTCGTAGGGGTTGTTGTGCGGGCCTTCAAACTTCCAATTCGTTTCGCCTGTGATGCGGCAATCGCCCAGGTAGCAGACGCCTTTGGTGCCCATGATGATATCGGAGGAGTTGTGGTAGCAGCCGTTACGGGTCTGGCACAGTGCATAGACGCGGGCGCCGCTTCCGTATTCATAAACCACCGTATGGTGATCGAACATATCGCCGTACTCTTCGCCGAAGCTGGTGGATCGGCCCGCCAGACCAAAACACCATGTGGGCGTCTCCTCTTTCAAGGCCCAGGCCACCCGATCCATATTGTGTACCAGCGACTGCGGCACATCGTCGCCCGAAAGCCAACAGAAATGGTACCAGTTGCTGAACTGATATTGGGTTTCCGTGAGCTTCGGGTCTCGCTTGACCAGTTGGTATGGGCCGCGCAGGAACATCGCCTGGGCGGCCACGATCTGACCGATCACCCCGTCGTGAATCCGTTTCATGCACTCCTGGTAGCCGCGATGGAATCGGCTTTGCAGGCCGCTGACAATACTCAGGCCCTTTTGCTTGGCCAGTTCGCAGACAGCTTGCAAGCGTTTGCAACCGGCCGGGTCGATGGCCGGCGGCTTTTCCACAAACACATGTTTGCCCGCCTTGATCGCCATCTCCGCATACATCGCATGGAACTTCGAGGCACAGGCAATCAGCACCACATCGACCGAGTCGATCACCTTCTGTTGCACATCGAACCCGGCCATGCAGTGGTCGTCATCCACCTGGACCTGATCGGGGAACATCTTTTTGAGCCGATCCCGGCCGGCCCGGACCCGGCTTTCAAACACATCGCACATAGCCACCAGTTTGACGAACGGGCCGGCCCGCATACTTTCGGCGGCTGCCCCGCTGCATCGGCCGCCAGCGCCGATCATGCCGATCTTGACCACCTGTTCGCCGCGGGCGTGGGCCGATCGGGCAATGGATAGCCCCGCCAAAGCCGCCGTCGTGCCGCCAGCAGCCGCCTTCAAAAACTCCCGCCGACTCCGGCCCCGCCCCACCGCTCCCGACAACCCGCCGCCATGTCCTAGTAGAACTTTCTTCTCCATCGTCCGATCCTTTTCTTAAAAAGCACATTCCCAATCACGCCATTCCACGCCGCTGCAAGCTATTATGCCTATCAAAAAACCCCAGGTCTATACCCGGTTGGCAAAAGTAAACAGAGCGACGGACGATGGGGATGTACCGCCGACTGTGCGTCGTACCACCGGCTGTTAGGCGGCGACCTTCTTAGCCTGCAAAGGCTAAGCTACATCTCAGCCTGCACAGGCTAAGCTACCTAGGCGATGGGTTCTAGCGACGGCGCCATATCGCCGGAAAGATTCCCAAGCATTCCAGGCACTCGCGCGGCTTACAGAGCGGCCCGACCTTCTTGGAGAAGAGAGAGGGGTTCTTGGCAGGCAGCGGAAACGGCCGGGCCGATCGCCCCTAAAAAACACAACCCCAACGCCAATCCAAATCCGCCAGCCATTTTCGCCCATGGTGCGACCAGCGGCGTTTCCATCCCGCCGAAGAAACTCACATATTGGGAAATGCCGACGCCGCACCAGCCGGCCATCACGCCGAAGGCCAGACTCAGTGTGCAGGCGGCCACACCGATGAGCACTCCCTCGGCCAAGATCAGCCGGAGCAAGCCGCTTCGGCTGAGTCCCACCGAGCGCAGCACGCCCAACTCCCACCGACGCGCCCGCACCGAGGCCATCACCGTATTGATCACCCCCAGCGAAGTTACCACCAACGTCACCAGCGGCAGTTGGCACATGGTCCAGATCATTGCATCGGCCCGCTGGATGAGCCGATCGTAAATATCCTCCGGCAAGGTGATCCGCACGGAAGGCCCGTACATCCGGGCGGCAAACGTCCAGGTTCCTTGCTGGTTGACCGGCTGGGGCGGGCCGGGATAGCGTTGAGCCAGCTCCGCCAGCGCCTTGCCCGTCTCATCCACCGGCACCTGTTTATCCCGATTTAGCCAGAAAAAGTTGATCTCTTTCAGCTCGAAGTCCTGCCGGACCTGCTCATAGGGTGCAAAGACCAGGGCAGCCGACCGACCGCTCCGCCGCCGCAGACCGGAAAACTTCGTCATCCAGTGCCAGCCCGGAAGCCGAACCGCCCCCGCAATCGTGTATTCCACCGTCCGATCCGGTCTGCTCGGCGGCACAACCGAAAACCGATCCCCCACCCGAAGCCCAGTCGCCGTCAGAAAATGGTCCGGCACGATGCAGTATCGGCCCTGGCGGAAAAGCCGAATCGCCTCTTCCGCCGAGCCGTGAACAAATTGGAGCTTAAACACCGGATTCGGGCCGCCGAAAGCCCGCTGCGGGTCCACGCCAACCATAATCACATTGTCCTGCCGGGTTACCGAGGTGCCGAGTCGGCTTCCGGTAATGTCCTCGGCCAATCGGGGTTGTTCGACGGCCAGCGGCAGACACTGGTCGGCCCGCACGCCGGGGATGCGCCGAACCGTCTCCACTTCGGTTTCCGGCAGTCCGCCCAGTTGGAAAGCCGCCAGCATATCCGGCGTCCAATCCCCGGGCTTGAACGGCTCCAGCATGGAGTAGCCCCAGACCATCATGGCCGCATAAAGCCCCAGCCCCACGCTCAGGGCGGCTGTGGTGCCCAGGGTTCGGCCCAGATGGTTAGAAAGCTGCTGTCGCAACAGATACGGTTGCAGCCGAAGCGCCCAGGCCATCATCGGCCCTACGATCGCCTCGATCAGCACAATGGCCAACGGCGACAGGGCCAAAAAGCCCAGGGCCATGCTCGTACATCCTACGGCGGCGTAGATGTCGTATCGGGCCTCTTCCGGCAATTGCACCACAAAGACCACCAGCGGATTTACCCCGATCAGCACCAGGCCGACCGCCGCCAGCCCCAAAAGCCAAACCCACCGGGGCCTTCGGGCGCTGGGCGGCGAGAGCACTTCGCCGGGCGGCGTCCGGGTGGCTTGCCAGGCAGGCACAATGGCCGCCAGCATCGCCCCACCCAACGCACTCAGACCCGAAAGCCCTATGCACCAACCGCCCAAACTCACCGGCTCGGAGAACATTTCCGGTTTGGCCCAGGCCAATATCTGAAGCATTCCCCATCCGGCAGCCAGGCCGCCGATCCAGCCCAAAAGGCCCAAAAGCAGGCTTTCCATGCCGATGATGCCGGCCACCTGCACTCGGCTCAGCCCGACGGCCCGCAAGACGGCCAATTGCCGAACTCGCTCGGTTACCCCCATGCTCAGGGTGGTGAAGATGATAAACACGGCGGCCAACAGGGCCAGTCCCGTGGCCGACCATGCCTGCCGACGCGCGCTGGCCGCCCAAAAGCCTTCTTCCCTTGCCGCCCGGATTTCCTCCAACCCCACCAGAAGCGCCGGCGGCTGCACCGCGGCCAACCGCTCCAGCCAACGCCGCCGAAACGCCTGCCGGTCTGCCTCGGACCGCAACTTCAGACTGACCAGATTCACCTGGCCGGGCTTCCGAGCTACCTTCTCCGCCAACACCTTGGGCACATACAAGGCCAGCGGTGGCGGCCCCAACGTCGGCCCCGGCCCGCTCAGCATCGGCCGACCTGTCGGCGATTGTTTCTGCAACGTCGGCGCCTCGGATGTCTGCTGGATGATCCCTATCACCGTGAGCCGATATTCTTTGGTCCCGGAAATCACCAGCACCTGGTCGCCCAGTTTCAACTGCATCGCCTCGGCCAACGGCTGGGTGATCACCGTTTGGCGGGCTTTTGAATCAGCCGGGTCGATCCACTGGCCTTCCACCAGCGGATAAGGAGGCTCTGGACTTTGCACACCCATCAGTTTAGGACTGCCGAAGAACATCGGTCGGCGTCCTGGTCCGGTCGGCCCGCCAGGAGCTTTTTTCGAAAAACTCGGGCCGCCCGGCCCGGCCAAGCCGCCCGGCCCACCGAAGCCACCGCCTCCCAAGCCGCCCTTTCCCCCTGCTGCACCGAAGCCACCACCTCCAAAGCCGCCCTTTCCGCCAAAACTCGGACCGTCCAACCCGCCAAAGCCGCCCGGTCCTCCGCCGCCAGGCCCTGGACCTCCCATTCCGCCGCCGAATCCGCCCATGCCGCCTCCGCCAGGGCCTTGGCCTGGAAAACCTTCCGGTCGATCCGGCAATACCCGGACCGACCACTGAATCGCCAGGTCCAACTCGGCAATGTCCGGGTCCTGACGCAATGGTTCGACCAGTTCCGAGGGGAGGAAACCGGCCTCCGGATTTTCCGGCGAGATGAAAAAGTCGTATCGGCCCAGATATTGCGGCGTTTGGTGGGCGAACTGCGCCATCAGGGCGTCGTATCGGCTCACCACCCAGACGACCATCCCGGCCGAAGCCACGATCGCCAAACCAGCCAGCACCATCCGCAACGGATGCCGCCGAACATACGACCAGGCCAACTTCCAACAGAGAAACATAGATATCTCTCCAGCAAACATTCTCACCCCATAAGTGAAACGCCGTCGAACAGACGACGCCACGTAGCTTAGGCTGTCTAGCCTGAGCTACCTGCCGGCTTAACAGCCGGCGTTACTTAGGCTGTCTAGCCTGAGCCGGCGACCACCTAAACAGGCGGCGCTACAACGCGCCGGCTGGACAGACGACGCCACGTCTCCTACCCGGCGTTACACCGCCGCCGGCGCTGGCACACCGACGATCTCCTGATACCGAACGGCCAGGCGCTGCGGGTCTCGGCTTTCCGAGGGGGCAAACTCATGGACGATTTGGCCGTCTTTGAGCACCACGATTCGGTCGGCCCAGACGGCCACGGTCGGCTCATGGGTAACCAGCAGAACGGTTCGGCCCTGTTGTTTGGAAAGCTGATGCAGGAGCAGGCACAGGTGTTGGCCGGTCATCGTATCGAGGTTGCCGGTCGGTTCGTCGGCCAGGAGGATGGCCGGTTCACCGATAAGCGCCCGAGCGATGGCCACCCGCTGCTGTTCGCCGCCGCTTAGGGCGTCGGGCCGATGCCGACGCCGCTCCTGCAATTGCATCGCACGGAGGAGCATTTCCAGCCGATCGGCCAGTTCCCGTCGGCTTCGCCCGTCGGCCAAGGCCGGCAGCAGGATGTTTTCTTCGGCCGTCAGCGTCGGCACGAGGTTAAAGGCCTGAAAGACCAGTCCGATCCGCCGCCGCCGAAACACGGTCCGCTGATAATCCGACAAGCGGGCCAGGTCCTGGCCTTCGACCAGGATCCGGCCTTCGTCTGGTCGGGTCAGCCCGGCCAACAGGTGCAACAGGGTGCTTTTGCCGCTGCCGCTAGGCCCCATGACGGCCACAAACTCCCCCTGTTGCACCTGGAGCCGAACCTGCCGAAGGGCTTCGATCACCACCTGCCCTTGGCGGAACCGCTTGGTGAGATTTTCTACACATAAAGGAAGCGTCATCGTAAGATTTCCAACAGATGAGGGCAAAAAGCTGAGAAAAACCGCAAGAGATTACCACTCATTTTCGACTTCGCCACCGGCGCGGGTCCACAAGGCCCGCCACACGCGCAGGCTGATCGAATCGTCAATGAAATGCACCGCACCGTCGCAGAACAGAGCATTGACTCCTTTGGCGTGCCAACTGCGGGCGGCTGTTACCTTGGCGGAACCGCCGGTCAGATCAGGAATTTTAAAATTGGGTGGAAATCGGCCGTTCATCACCGGCCCGCCTGGTACACACCCGCGAAGCCAATAGGTCAGTCGGTTGCCGTCCCAGCCACTGCCATACGAAAACACCGTATCCCAGTCTTCGACATCGGCCGCCGCTAACACCGTAGAATTGGTCGGCGCCTGGAGACGATACACTCGGGGATTGACCGTGTCCGTGATGGCTTTCGTGCCTCCTGGACCTCGGATGGATTCGGTAAAAGCAAGCGTATTGGAGGTTCCGTCCCGGATGCTTTCCAGCTTTACCTGAGCATCGACCCAGCAAAGGCCATCTGAAGCCCCAAAGGCCGGATGGAAAATGCCGTCCATGCCGCTCCCTTGATTCATGGCATAATTGGTTCCCGCCACCGGAATGGCCGCCCCAGAAGGCATAGTCAGTTGGTGGACTGCAGGTTCTGGATCGCTAGGGCACAAGAAAAGCGGAACCACTTTGGAGGCGGCTGTCTGCAAGGCGACCGGCAAATCATCTCGCCCAGGATGCCCCAACGTAATCCGGAAGTCGATTAAGTCCTGCAAGTGGGCCTGTTCGCAGTAGGGCAATATCTTGGCCAGCGGGGAATAATCGTTTGGATAGTTTCCGGGTACGCTCCACCCGGCGTTGGGCAGCATCCCGCGGGACCGATCTACGTAGTTATGCACGGCCAGGCCGATTTGCTTTAAGTTGTTGGCGCATTGAGTCCGTCGGGCCGCCTCGCGGGCCGCCTGCACTGCAGGTAATAATAAAGCCACCAATATTCCAATGATCAATATCACCACTAAAAGTTCCACTAAGGTGAAACCACGATTCATATTCCTGAAAACTTTTCGCATCGAGGGCTACTCCTTCTATTCAAACTCTTAGCAAAAACACCTACTTTCCTCTCTTTTCCTGTCTTCCTTGGGGGATTATGGTCGTGGTTGGGTGGAAGGCGGCTGGCAATACGACAGAGCCAGCAGGGCGAAGGCGGTCGAGAGGTTGGCGTCGCCTTCCATCCAGCGGGGATTGGTATTGACCCAGGAGCCGTCGGGCTTTTGCCGGCGGGCCAGCTCCTCGACAAGTTCCCGACGCCAATCGTGCTTGACGCCCTGGGCGTCTTCGACCAGGTCGATGCCGGCCGCAGCCATCGCCTTGGCAAAGGTGTGGTAATAGTAATACACGCCGGCATCGCCCATGCCGGGGTTTTCCGCCACACTATAGTATTTCCGCACCCAGCCGAGCACCGCCTTGACGCGGGGATCGTCTTTGCTGAGCCCGGCATAGACCATGCTTTTCAGGCCCGCATAGCTCATCGAGCCGTAGCTGCGCAGGCCGCCTTGGGGACCTTGACGCTCCTGGTCGGCCTTGTCCAGCACACAGGTATAGTAAAAACCGCCGTCGTTGATTTTGCCGGCAAACGGCGTGGTATTATGTTCGCTTTCCAGGTTTTGGCACCGGCTGACAAAGACTAGGGCCCTTTGGATAGCTGGATCGTCCGGCTTAGCGCCGGCCGCGCGCAGAGCCTCGACCAAAAAGGCCGTGTTCGACAGGTCCGGCCGACTTTTCGCACTATACCCGGCCCCGCCGTAATAAAGGTCCGAACGCTGTTTGCCGCGGGTTTCGTCCCAGGGCGTGCCGCGCAAAAACGCCTCCGCATCCTTCAGAATCTTGTTATATCGGCCCTGGGTGTTGGCCTGCTGGAAACAGAGCAGGGCGATACAGGTTTCATAGGTGGCGATCCGGCCACCGGGCGTATAGATGCCGCCGTTTTCCTGCACGTATTCTTCCAGGTACTTGAGGGCTTTGGCGACGGTGGGATCGGTCGCCGGTCGGCCATGACGCAAAAAGGCCAAGGCGCCTAGGGCCGTCGGACCCATGCCCATCTGACCACTCCAGGAACCCTCCTCGGCCTGGGCGCCGGCCAGAAACTGCAAGCCTCGATCGACGGTCTTTTGCAGCAATTGCCGATCCGGTCCAATGGCCCCGGCCGGTTTTGCCTGCGGGGAGTCCGACGGCGCCGGCTTGGACGTATCTGGCTTAATCTCTGGCTGACCTGCCTCCGCATCCGGTTTGGACGACTCCGCCGCGCACACGGCCATTGCTGAGAAACATACGCCGAAAATCACCAACCCTACCAACCATTTCTGCATGAAAAATACTCCTTTTCTTTTGGGTCGTTGATCTGGATACTCTGCGACCAGACGCTGAGCGACAGCTCAGGCCCCGCTCAGAAAAGGGCAACTTTCATGCCGAAGGAGATTGTTGGCGGCGATTATTGGGTTCCGCCCCAAGGGGCCATGTTTTGGGCCGACGGCGGGAACTATTCAAGCAGCGTCAGAATGAAATCGTCATAACCCATTGCAAGAAGAGAGGTAAGGTAAACACTCTCTTTAAGGATTCGGGCTTTTTCGGACCAGCAACCTGGCATTTGGGGTGGGAAGTGTCGGCAGGAATCCGGCCGGTGAAAAAAACTTTTCGGAGCGGGCAGCGTCTTCCCGGCGATGGTCAGAAAATCGCCGCCGGCGTCGATTTTTTCGCCAACCCTCTGCCGATAAGGAAACAGCCGTTTTGCGGCGGAGTTATGTCTGTTTCGGAACAGCGGCAGGCGAAGCGACTGTTTCTGGTTCCGGATGGCGCCAGGGGGCCCGGTAGGGGCGGCGCAATCGGGCGGTTGCCTCGGCGTCGCCTACCACTTCCCGTTTCACCGGATCGTACACCAGCGGTCGGCCCAGTTCCATCGCGATATTGGCCAGGATGCAACTGGCGCTAGAGATGTGGCCGTCTTCGATGTCGGCCACGGGTCGAGAGCGTTTGTCGATGGCCGCCAGAAAATCGAGCATGTGTCGGCGGGTGGCCGGCGCGGCGTTTAGCTCGATGCGTTCTTCCTTCAAGTCCTCGGGATATTGTTCTCGTTCATAGAGGCAGTCGAAATGGATTCGCTCGGCCTTTTTGTCCCAAGGGATGAAGTCGGCCTGCATGGTGCTGGCCTTCAAGACGCCTTTTTCGCCGTGGATGAACAAGGCCCAGGGGTAATCCGGATCGGTCGGCAGCCCCCAGGTGCGATGTTGCCAGACCACGTTGAACCCGTCGTATTCAAACACGGCCGTCTGCGTGTCGGTGATATTGGATTTGCCTTCTTTTTGGACGTAGATGCCGCCGACGGAACTGATGCGTTTGGGCCAACCGAGTCCCAACATCCACCGGACCGTATCGAGCAAGTGGACGCACATGTCGCCGACAATCCCGTTGCCATATTCCATGAAGGTCCGCCACCACCGCAGATGGGGCATTCCGTCGAAGGGGCGAAGCGGGGCTGGGCCGGTCCACATATCGTAGTCGAAATAGTCCGGCACGGGCTGCACCGGCGGGTTGCCGTTGGCCCGCATGTGGAAATAGCAACACAGGTCCACATGGCCCACCTTCCCTAACAGCCCGGCCTCGACGACCCGCTTCTTGGCGTCGATCAGGTGCGGGGTGCTTTTCCGCTGGGTGCCCACCTGGACCACTCGACCGTGTTTTCGGGCGGCGGCCAGGATGGCCTCCCCCTCGATCACATCCGCACTGGTCGGCTTCTGCAGATACACGTCCGCCCCCGCCTCGATGGCCGCTATCGCATGAAGCGCATGCCAATGATCCGGCGAGCCGACCAATACGATGTCCAGGTCCCGCTCCTTCAGCATTTGGCGATAGTCGGTATAACCGCGGGGCTTGTTGCCCGATTTCTGCCGCTGGGCGGCCATCTGGATCGCTTCTTCCAAATAGTGTCGGTCGGGGTCGCAAATGGAAACGATCTCGATCGGCGCCACCTGGTTGAGCCGCCACAGATCGCTTTTGCCGTACCAACCGGCGCCGATCAATCCCACCCGCCTCGGCTTCTGATGGATTAACTCTTCGCCATAGGCGCCTAAGGTCGAAACCGCCAACGCCCCCGCAGCCGTCTGGAGCCAACGCCGACGCGACACCCGAAACTCCGGCGGCGTCCATCCACCTATAGAAAACCGTCCCGCTTCTCGAAGTGCGCCGTTCATGCTTCTTCTCTCCCTTGAAAACAAGCCTTCAACCACAATGGGACACATTGTCTCCCCAACAATCTCTCGCTCCTGGAAAACACCCAATCGCATGAGCACGGATATCTATGGTATCCAAGTCTCTTCGAAGGGGCAAGCAGCGGACAAGTGCTCCCCTACGTTATGCCCTTTGGGAAAAGGGCTCTAAACTGAGGAGACTTCATGGGCAACGGATGGACATTTTGGTTGTGGCAACGGGAGGGAAAAAACCGCTTCAGGGGCGATCGTGCAGGCTGCTGGAGAGCACCGGTTGGGCGGTTTCGATCCGCATTTCTGTCCAGGCAGCCCAATCGCCCACGGAATTGTTCGCCGGGCCGACATCGGCGACTAGTTTCAGCCGAATCTTTTGCCCGGCCCAAGGTCCTAGACTGGCTTCCAGCGGGGTCCAGGCGTGCTGAGTCCATTGTTTTTCGGCTGCCGTGGTCTGTTGGCCGTCCGGCCCAATGACCACGACCCGGAAGAGAATACCGTCGCCCGGATCGCTTCCGTCGGCTTTGCCGATCTGGCAGCGGAACATGGCCGACGGCGTTTTGGGCAGTTCCACCGGCCCGAACTCCGCCCAGACATATCCCACCCCAGTCTTATAGGGCGGGTGCATGAAAAGAGCTTCTCGGGTTAGCTCGCCGCAGGAGGTCGCCCGACGCCTCTGGACCATCGCCCCTGTGTCCGGCGAGAGTTTTTCCTCCGACTTGCCGCGCAGGGCTTGGCCAAACGGAAACTCGCTGGGCAATGCCGCCACCGGCATAATTACCCGCTGGGTCTTCAGATACCAGGTTCGTTCATACTTCAAGCCAGCCGCTTCTACCAGAAGTTTGAGTTCCCGCTGGCCTTCTTTGGCAGGCGTTTGGAAGGGCCAGCAGATTTCCACCAGTTGTTTTGGCGTAACGCGGACTTTCTGCGGGGAATAGGCCTGGGGTGGACCGGCCTGGGTCGGATCGGCCAACTGAACAGTTGCTTCGGTCGGGCCGGCCACGTTCGGCCGGAGGCGCAATCGCAACTGGCCATTCTCCAACTGCAACGAGGCGTCCACCAAAGGGACCACGCTGAAGTCGATCCAGGCGCCGTCCCGCTCGACCCAGAGGACTTGGCCGGGTTTGACGTCCGCCGGAACCTGATAAGTGTGCTCGGTTTTGCCGACGATCCGGACCGTTTCGCCCGGCGCCACTTCAGACCGATCGCATTGAAGCACTAAATCTGGCTTAGGCCCTGGCCGGAGCAAATAGCTAAACACCTTTTTACTGGCCGCCTCTTGAAGGGCTTCCGGCGCGATGTGGACCAATCCGCGAGAAAACCGGCTAGGTATTGGACCAAGCTCATGGCCTTCTTCGTCCAAGCCGATTGCCTGGCCGCTGCCGCCGCCCAACCAGACGCCCAGCGCAGTGCACTTTTGGATGGGGATCAGTTCCAGCCGGCCGTCCGACCGCTTGATGGCCGCCGCTTGGCTGTCGGTAACCAGTTTGTCAAACCGGCTGAGCCGGCCTCGGCCGTCGGCGTATAGATACTCCGGCGAATCGACGTAATCGACGCGGCGTCCGTCTCGCAGGGCGCTAAAGGCCGCCAGCTTGCCCGACGGGTCCTGGACGAACCAGCCGTTGGGCGGAAGTTCCACCTCAGGCAGTTTCCAGGTTTCCGTCGGATGTCCGTTGACCCATACTTTCAGGCCATTGGCGTAGGTGGTAACCACCTGGGAGCGACGGAAGGCGCCGGTAGCCACCGCCTCGGTGCTGGGCAGGAGGCTGCCTTTTTCGTCCGCATAGCGAATATCGACCGCCTCTTGCTGGGCGTAGGCGGCATGGACCTGCTGGAGGGCAAAATAACTCCGGGCGGCGCTGGGAATGCCGCCTTCCATGACCAAAAACCCGGTATGCCCGAAGGCCAGCGTGGCGGCCAAGAAACGATCCAACCGCTGGTCCCGCTCCTCCGGCGTGTCGCCCAGCCGTTCCCCCCGGCCGAAAAACATCCCTAAGTTGCCCATCCCGAAATTGCAACACAAGGGGTGGAGCTTCCGCAGATCGAAATCCACGAGCCACGGATTTTCGTCCAAGTGGGCCGCCTGATCCTGGCCGTAATTGCCGTCCGTCAGGCCGCAGTAATACCAATGGTTGTTCCCTTCGCTATAGACGGGGCCGTCCCAGGTGGCCTTTTGGTGGAGCATGATTTCGCCGTAGGCGTAGAAGGTGGCGGCGAACGTGCCGGCGCCCGGCACGCGGGCGTCGAAATCCACATAGTCCCAAGCCCGAACCGCCGTATGTACGTCGCAATAGGCGGTGTCGAGCTGAAACTTTTTCTGGATGATCGGGGCTAGCCGAGCCTCGAACTCCACGGCCCGGGCCGGTTTGGGGTTGTAGCAGCGCGGCCAAGCCGTCCGCCAAGACCCGTCGGAAAGCCGGGTTACACAATCCTCGTCCCAGTATTCGTTCACTGGGGCGTAATCGGTGTAGTTGTTGTAGATGCCGTAGCGGAACCCCAGGGCGCGGATTTTCCGGGCGTACTCGGCCTGACCTTCGTCGCCGCCTTTGCCTGGGGCGGCACGGGTGCGAAACGTAAAACTCTCGCCGCCGTCGCGCCAGCCGGTCTCGTGGTCGGTGATTAAGATTTTACTCATCCCATAGCGGGCCACCCGCTTCCACAGGGCGTAATCCTGCTGGCGATTGTGGGCGCCATGCGCCCGCCAGACACGCTCGCCCGCCACGTGCATCCAAGGGGACTTCGGATTCGGTACGTTTGGCAACACTTCCTCAAACCGCGGCGAAACGGTTAGAAAGAGCCGCTCGAAGCAATCGTTTCGCTGGCCGTCGGTGCGCGGCAAGTAGCGTGCGCCGCCGTTGTAAACAGCCCGCTCCCCTTTGACTTCATTGAGGAAAAACAGGGCCGAGGCGTTCGATCGGCAATGATCCACCAGACCCATCAGGAAAAGCGGCTTTTCCGGCGGGCCCATGACCAGGACGGCAGGCCGATGCTGATAATCGCCGGTTAAATAAGGCAGGGTAACCAACCGGGGATTTTCCACGCCCTCAGCCGCCCCGAACTGCACCTCGCCTACATGCCCGCCCAAACACCGCACATCGACCACCAACGACTTCTGCCAGAGCCGAAACGTATAGGCCAGTTCGATGGTTTTGCCTTCCCACGGGCATTGCCAGACGGACTCGACCCGGTCGCCCTGTCGCTGGCAACGAAGCAGTTTCAGGCCTTCGGGCGAGGTGGGCGTTGGTTTATTGGGGGCGATGAGAAACACGCCGCCGCCGTCCATGGGCCGAAACGCAGCGCCCCGGCCCACCCACTCCACCTGCACATCGCTGAGCGTACCAGTTGCTGGCCGATACCGATACACCAATTGGCCGTCAGGGCCTTCATACCGAAACACAAACTGCCCGCCTTCCTCCTGGAGAGAGGTTTTGAACTGGGCGGTGAGATTGCCCGGCAGGATGGTCTCTTCCCGGGTGGGGAAGGGGAGCCGGCCGGGACCGGTGTTGGCGCCGGTGGTCTGACCCGGAAATGGTTCAATGCCTCGTTTGGGCCGGGGTTCAAACTGCAAGGGCCGAAGCACCTCCTGATAGACGGCCAAGTTGTCGAAATAGAGGGTGCGGTCTTCTTTATTGCGTGCGCCGGTGATCCGAATACCGGAAAAAGAGCCGCCCTGCTTGAAGGCTTCGATCTGGGCCGGCGTCATGCGGGCGTGCACCAGAAACCATTCCTTCCACCGTACAACGCCCAGATGGACCGGATGC
>JAKPGL010000220.1 GCA_029550925.1 Planctomycetota bacterium | reverse complement strand
GCCATTGCCCGGCACGCTGGCCGCCTACTTGGCGTCGATGAAAACTCCCATTGACGCAACGGCCCAGAAGATACAATCGCTGGGAACCGGGCAGGTTACGGTGGTTTCGCCGGTCGATCCGAAAGGGCTGGATATCAAGATCGTTCGTGGGGATGATTACGCGGATGCCGACGGTCGGGCGCTTCGCTGGTCTAGCTCCCAATGGCCCGATCTTACCGGGGCAACGATTACCTTTACTGCACAACATATAAGCCAACCGGACAACGTCCTGCAAACCGCGGGGGCCGTCTTGCCGCCGGAAGCTGGTAGCCAGACGGTCCAGGTGGAGCTTACCGCCGCACAGACGGAACAGTTGACGCCGGAAGTGTATATGTACCGATATGACGTGCAGGCGACGCTAGCAAGCGGTCGCATCGTAACATTGGTTCGTGGCCGCCTGACGGTCCAGTTCGATGTAACGCGTCCAGGGGAATAAGCCATGACAGGGAGGAACGGTCCCTGGATGGGGACGGGCCGGACGTTGCACAAAAAGTATCGGCTATTCTGCGGCCAAGTTCGGCGTAGGTGCGGTAATGCGTCTTACGGTACACGAGATTCAAAAGGCGCTAGAGGCAAGCCGCGGTCTGGTGGCGGTGGCGGCCAAGAAGTTGGGCTGCACGCGGCAAGCCCTATATCGACGGATTCAAAATAGCGTCAAGCTCCAGGAGCTGATCGAACAAGCCAGAGAAGAAGTCTTAGACGAAGCGGAAGACCAATTGCAGCGGGCGGTTCGTCGGGGGGAACATTGGGCCATTACATTTGTGCTGAGAACGTTAGGCCGCAGCCGCGGGTACGTAGAACGGCAAGAGACGGTCGATCTGACCAAACCGCCGACCATTCGCATTGACGTATCCAATATACCGGATGAAATATGGGAATCGTTGGAAAGTCGAAGACCTGAGGCGGCTAGCGCCGCTGGTGCTAGCGCGGAGGCGTCTTCTACGGTTTACCTTGTGGACCAAACCTGATTATCAGCCGAATTGGCACCACCAGGTATTGGCGGAGCGGTTGGAGGCGGTAGGGCGTGGGCAATTGCGTCGGCTGATCGTATCCATGCCGCCGCAGCATGGGAAGAGCGAACTGGTTTGTCGGCGTTGGCCCGCCTGGCTGCTGGGCCGACGGCCTGAGACCAAGATCATCCTATGCACCCATACGGCCACGTTGGCCGAGGCACACAGTCGCGATATCCAGCGGATCATGGAGTCGGAGGCGTATCGGCGGCTTTTTCCGGAAGTGCTGTTACCCAGGGCGGAGCGGTGGAATCAGCCTGGTCGGTGGAAGCGGACCAATGAATACTGGGAATTGCCGCAAGGCGGCTATCTGCGGGCTGCGGGCGTGGGCGGGGCGATTACCGGCCTGCGTTTTGACGTAGGCGTGATCGACGATCCGATCAAAAGTCGCCAAGAGGCCGACAGCCCCGTCGAACGCGATCGGCTGTGGGAATGGTTTGTCAGCGATTTTTTTACCCGTCGCAGTCGGGACGCCACCATCGTGGTCGTGATGACCCGTTGGCATCGGGATGATCTGGTGGGCCGACTGTTGCGAGCGGCCGAAAGCGGTCGCGGCGAACCATGGGAGGTGGTGGAACTGCCGGCGCTGGCTCGGCCAGATCAGCGTCATCCGGCCGATCCCCGGCGGCCGGGACAGGCCCTCTGGCCAGCCTTCCTGGACGAAGCGGCCTTGCAGCAGATCGAGCGACAAGACCCGAGGGCCTTTGCCGGTTTGTATCAGCAGGACCCTCAAGAGGCCGAAGCGGTGGAATGGCCGCCGGAGTATTTCGGCTCGTGGCTCTGGATGGAGCGTTGGCCGCCGCCGCAGGTGGATATGTGGACCATGGCCATCGATCCCAGTCGCGGCCGACAGGATATGCCTGGGGATTACGCGGCCATTGTGGCGGCCGGAGTAGATCGGAAGCGGCAACTGGTCTATGTGGACGCCCGATTGGACCGCTGGACGCCGGAGGAGACGATCCGGCAGGCGTTGCAACTGTGGGACCAGTACCGCCCCCACTATGTGGCCATCGAGTCGAACCAGTACCACGGCCTGATGGAACGGCTTTTTGAGCGGGCCAGCGCCGAGCGGTTTGGGCTGCGGGCGCCGGTCTGGCCCATCCAAAATACCGAACCGAAACTGATGCGGATTCGGCGGATCGGGCCGTATCTGGCGCATCGGGAATTGCGCTTTCGGGATTGTCCCGATACGCGTCTACTCGTGGATCAACTGCAAGATTTTCCCCTGGGGCGGTATGACGACGGGCCGGACGCATTGGAGATGGCCCTGCGGCTATTACAGATCAGCCTGCCCGCTATGCCGGAGGCGACCCGGATGCGCTGGATCGCTCCGGAGGCGGTTCCGCTACAACGGCGGAAGTGAAAGGAGCAGCGGATGGGACGTACAGGAGAGTTGTTTCGCTGGGCCGACGACGCCCTTCGGCGGGGGCTTATCGATATTTTAGCCAACGAGTTGTGGCAAAAGGTGCGTCGGGGCGGTGCGGCCCCTTGGTAATTGGGCATGGAGATATTGCGGGTGTTCGGCCGGGAGTTTTTTCCGGTAACCAAGATGGCCCCGCCGGAATTGCGCCGCGCCTTGGCGGACGTCTGGGAGATTTTGAGCCGATACGCCCAGCCGGAACCTAGCCCGCAGACCCGCCCGGCCCATGAAGTGGAAGAGGAACAGGCCGCCCGCCGAGAGGGCCGCAAGGCCAAGCCCGGCATGGTCATGGTCCCCATGCACCGAGGCGTGCAGGCCATGCCGGCCGATCACCCCCTGGTGACCGGCGATATGGTGTCGGTCGATAGTTCCAATGTCCATACAATCGGCTACGACCTGGAACATCACCTGCTCTATGTGCGGTATCTGGATGCCGCCGGTCGAGCGGGCCCGCTCTACGGATACCACGACGTTACGCCGGATGAATTCTTGGATTTTTTGGACGCCCCCAGTAAGGGGCAATGGGTCTGGTCCCATTTGCGAGAACGGGGGACAGTAGCCGGATATAAAAAACCGTATTTTCTGGCGGGGATTGCCCGCGGGTACGTCCCCCGGCACGCCGTTTTGGGCGCCTGGGACGGGCAGTTGGCCGAACTGTATCGGCCCCGAACCGCGTTTGTGGGCGGCCGGTGGCGGACTTCGCCCATGCCGCTACGCGTCGTGCGGGTTTTGAAAGTGGTCAAAGTACACACTAGCCGATTTGTCCGATAACGCGTCCCCTTTTTCGCGTCCCCTACTTTGTAGAATAGGCGACATGATCGCGTTTGTGGACCTAGTGAAAACCACCGAGTTTCCCGAAGATCGGTTCCTCAATATCGAGGGGGTGCCGGTCTTTACGGCCCATGAAGGCAAGCTGTCCGATGGTCGGCAGGTGCAGTTTGGGCCGGAGGAACTGGCCGCCATCGCCGCCAACTGCAATCGCCGGATCGCTGAGACAGGCGATTACGCCGTGGTGACCATCGGGCATACGCCCCGGCCAGGAGAGGAAAAACCGCCGCCGGAGGTGGTCGGGTTTGCCGGGCCGTTTCGGGTGGAACCGTTCGGCGGCAAACCGGCCATCGTGGCCGATTTCCATATCTTCCAGGAATACAAGGACGTGCTTCGGCGGTATCCGCGCCGCAGCCCGGAGTTCCGGCTCGTGGAAGATTTGAAGCAGGTGCATTTGGACCCCATCGCCCTGTTGGGCGCCGAACCGCCCCGCTTGGATATGGGGCTGACCTTACTGTACAGCGAACTAGCCGATGGCAAACCGATAGAACGGTACGCCTTTGCCATGCCCGCCGGCAGCAATACGTTTGTCCCATCTACTTCTACCAAAAAGGAGACTTTCCAGATGAACGAGGAACAACTCCAACTCATCATCGACGCGCTGGAAAAACTGGACTGGGTCCAGTGGATCAAGCGCAAAATGGCCGAAGAGGCGGCCAGCCAACAGTCCAAAGAACAACTTCAAGATCAACCTTCCGATACGGTGGAGCCGGAGAAGGCCAAAAAGATCTTGGAGGAAGGTCAGGCGCACGGCAAGCCGCTGACCGAGGACCAGCGCAAGATGTTCGGCGCAGCGGCAAACCGCCAGCAAGACGCCGATCCGATTCCGCGGGAGCGTTACCAATTGCTCCAGCAACAACTGGAATCCCAGAAAAACGAATTGGCCGCCATGCGCAAACAACTGGACGAAGAACGGGCGATCCGCGTCAACGCCGAGCGATATAGCCAGTTGGTGCAATTGCGGCAATGTTACGCCTTCGACCTCGACAAGGAAGTGGAGCGATGCCGCTCTAGCCGCATGACGGAGGATCAATTCCGCGATCACCTGGAAGTGATCCGGGAAAACTACCAGCGGATCCCGGTCGGCGAACGATTGCCGCCGTTGGGATCGGCGCTGCACTGGGGGCAAGAGGTGCAAGAGCAATACTCGGAGGATCAGCGACGCCGCGCCCGGCAGTTGGTGCTTGCCGCCAGAGCCGAAGGGAAAGAACTATCGTTGGAAGAAGCCTTAGAAAAGGCGAAGACCTCTACGTAGAAAGGAGCTAACCGATGGCAAGTTTTAGTTTTGTCGCTTCGGGGAACATTCAACCGAGTCGGTTTGTTGTTCTGTCCGGAGTTCGCCAAGTAGCCCAAGCGGGCGACAATGGAGAAATCCTGGGGGTGTCGCAAGAAGGGTCCAACCGGGCGCCGCTGCAAGACCTGGTCGGCACGGTCTATGCCGCTCAAGCGGGCGAAAGTCTGCTGGTCTATTCGGCGGGCGAAATGTGCCTGGTGGAAGCAGGCGCTGCGATTACGGCCGGTCAGCTTTTAAAAAGCGACGCCCAGGGCCGCGCCGTACCCGTGGCCGCGACAGGCGCCACGATCCAGAACTATGGGGCCATCGCTCTCGAAGCCGCCGCGGCCGCCGGCGAAAAGGTCCTGGTGCTGGTTACCCCACTACAAAAAGTGCGTCCTGCATTGACGTAATCGTAACATCCCAACTGCAAAGGAGACCAATCGATGCCGCAAGTTTTACCTGCACAATCCAATACGTATGTGCCGGTCGCCTTGGCGGGCGATCAATTGATGGTGGATTTCTCGCGAAATCCCAAACGGTTCAAACTGCCCAATTACACGCAAATCATTCCGGTTACCAAAGACACAGGGTATTACCTGTACCTGGCGCCCGATGAAGCGGGCCGGATCCTCAATTCGGATTTGCGTGATTTCGTCTGGTACGATGGATCGGATCCGCCTCGCAAACACGACAGCACCCAAGAGTTCGAGTTCCGGCCCTTCCATACGACCCGATACGCCTATGAGGCCACGTTGGGCTATAAGGCCGTCGAGCAGGCCACCTGGCAGATCGTGGCCAAACATGGGGCTGTGCTGGCGCAGAAGGCCATGACCGCCCGCACCCAGAAGGTGGCCAACCTGCTGTTGGATTCCACCAATTACGATCCCGACCATGTCATCGATGTGGCAAGCGAGTATGGCGGCGCCTGGGCTACCAGCGATCTGAGCAGCAAGCGGATCCTCAAAAGCCTCAACGACGCCGCGGAGAAGATTCTGGACGCCACCTTAGGCGCAGTCACCAAGGACGACCTGGTGCTGGTCCTGGGCACCGGAGCGGCCAAGGCCGTGGCGCAGTCCACGGAAATTCTGGAAATGCTCAAGTTCCAGGCCGGTTGGGATTGGGTGCAAGGCGCCACGCAGCGGACCAATGTGAGCTACGGCGTGCCGGAGACGCTCTATGGCTACAAGGTGGTCGTGGAAGAGACGCGGAAAGTAACCAGCAAAAAAGGCGCTGCCCGCACGATTCAGAGCATCTGGCCGCAGGATAAAGCCGTGCTGGCGGCCCGACCGGGCGGCGTGGAAGGGACCTACGGCACGATCAACTTCTCGGCCGTCAATCTCTTCATGTACGAAGAGATGTCCACCTGGCAGAAAGACGATCCGGACAACCGCCGCCATATGATCCGGGTGGTCGACGACTACGACGTGCGGATGGTCGCTCCGGCCTGCGCGGTACTGTTTACCAACATTGCTTAACCCTAGGGGACCAAGGAGGCGGCGATGTTGGCTACGGTAACGGATCTGGTGGCCCGATGGGATCAGCGTCTATTGGCCGACCTGGCGGGCGATACCGGGCAACCAGTGGAAAACTTGCAGTCCAACCCCAGGATTCTGGCTGCCCTGCAAGGAGCCACTGGCCAACTGCGTTCGGCGATCCTGAATGGCCGCCGCTACAGCCTGGATGACCTCCAGCATTTAGACGAAGACGACGCCGCCTATCTGAAGGACCTCGTCTGCGCCCTGGCCGTCTTGCGCTTGGCCGCCTGCCGGGTTTCGACCATCGGCGCCGAAGTGTGGGAAGCCTTGCGAAAAGACTGCCAAGAACAACTGGCGGCTCTGGAGCGCGGCGAACGTATCTTTGCTACGCCAGCCGCCCAAGGGGCTGGCCTGCCGCAAACGGACGGCCCCCGTTGGGTCGAGTACCAACAACTCAACCTCCTGGTGGACCGCTGCCGAGGATATTACCCCTCTCGGGCCACCGAGCTCCCTTTAGGTCGATAGGAGTAGCGCCATGGCTGCTACCGTACAGGTTGCCGGTCTTGCCACGATCAAAGTGGGCAAAGAAGGCTGCGCCGATGCGTTGCTGGAAATCCTGGGTTATACGGTCAACGGCGCCAAAATCCGGGTCGAATCCTACTTCGAGGAAGTGCATGGCGATCAATATGGCGGCGATCAGGGACCGCCCATCGAGATGGTTTATCTGGGGGAACGGGCTATCGTTACCCTAGAAATGTCCAAGTGGGACGGCCAGGTGGCCGACAAAATCAGCGGTCGTCTTTACGGCAAACAAGCCGGCAAAATCTTCGACCAAGTAGGCGACTACACCGTCGGCCCCGGCACGCCGGTATTCGCCCCGGGATTTGCCTATCGGTTGGTCATTAAAGTAGCAGGGCAAGGACAGATCAGTTGGAATTTTCCCAGAGCGGTGCCTCGCGAACCGATGGAAATCAACAAAGGCACCCGGCACAGCGTGCTTATGCTCGTATGGGATTGCTATCCCAATGACGCCGGCATCCTCTACCAACCTTATACAGGCACGTAATCTATGCCGGAAGATCCGATCTATTTGGTGCACCCCGAAGGAACCGTGGAAGTGCCTGGCGCTCCGCCAGGCGGCGGCGAGGCGCCGGTTCCCTATCCGGCGACGTTTTTGGCTCTTTATACCGGCGGAACGGCCCGCGTCTATCGACCCGGCGATGAAGCCTTAAAACAAAGCCGGGAAAACGCCCGCTACATGCGGGCCGACGCCGCCGTCATGGAATGCGTCGAATTGCGCCAGCGGGCAACGGCCCTACTGGACTGGCGAATCGAATGCGACCGCGAAGACCCCGCCTATCGCCGCGCCGCGGATCTGGTGCGAAAAATCCTCCGCCGCATCCCACGGTTCATGCAGTATCGGGAGACCCTGCTCCAGGCGATCTGGTATGGCCGCTATGCCGCAGAAAACGTTTTTGGCTGGGATTGGATCGACGGGCAAAAGGTGGTCCGCATTATCGGCTGGAGTCCCATCCACGGAGACAAATTGGTCTGGCGGATCGACGCCCACACGGGCCGCTGGGATGAAGATTTCGGCATCCGAATCGGCATGCTCCCCCATAGCAGCGAGCGGTTGCGCCAGTGGTACGAGGCCAACCGCCGATGGCTCCATTCGACCGACTTCGGCATGGCCTATTTCCCGCCGCCGGGAAAACGGGAATTGGTCGTCATCCACCGCCACATGGTCGAAGACGGCGAATACGAAGAACCCCAAAACGCCGACCGGGTCTTTGGCGTCGGTATCCGAAGCCGTATCTACTGGATCTGGTACCAAAAACAGCAGGCCCTCCAATGGCTGATGGAGTTTTTGGAACGCTCCGCCTTTGGCATTGAACTGTGGTATTACCCGGCCGGCAACCCAGAAGCCCGCCGCGAAATGCTCCGCGCCGCCCAAAACCGAGTGGGCACCGGCAAAAATATCCTCCTGGTCCCTCGACCTCCCGGCGCCGAAGGAATGATCTACGGCGTCGAACGGCTCGAACCCAGCATGGCCGGCGCTGCCGCCCTCAAAGAGATCATCACCGACTACTTCGGCCACCAGATCAAACGCTATATCTTGGGCCAAACGCTCACCACGGAGGCCCACGCCACCGGCCTGGGCAGCAATCTGGCCAGCATCCACCTGGACACCTTCATGCAAATCGTGCGCTACGACGCCCAGAATCTCCAAGAGACGCTTACCGATCAATTGGTGCGGCGTCTGGTGCATTGGAACTGGCCCGGCTTGGACGCCCAGATGTTCCGGTTCGTCATGGAGGTGGATAAGCCCGATGTCAAGGATCGGCTCGACGCCTTGAAACAGGCCTTTGAGATGGGGCTTCGTATCCGGTCGCAAGACCTCCGGGAACTCTTGTCGCTTGAACAGCCGGGGCCGGAAGAGGAGTTCTTGCAACATCCCAGCTACAGTCCGCCTCCTGCAGGGTCGGGGCAGCCTGGAGTAGCCTCCGACCAGGCTGCCCCCGGCCCCGATCTGCCAGCGCATTGGCCCATGCAGCCCATGCAAGACGCTACGCTCCGACAGCGCTACAGCCTGCCGCCTGGTCTGCCGAAAAATCCCCGGCCCGGTCAAATCGCCGTCATCGAAGGCAAAACCTACCGTTTTAACGAAAACCATCGCTGGGAATTGATAAAAGAAAGCCCCAGCGGCCAGGCCAGCACCTTTGTCAGCCCCTCCATCGAAGAACAAGGCATGACGGCCCAAGAGGCGATCCGCCGCTGGAAGAGTAAAGAACACCTATTGGCTAAGGAAAAATACCAACAGATTGTTCGCCAACAGCTCGGCTTGGCCCCCCATCAATACTCCCTGCGGGACGCCGTAGGCGACTGGTCTGACGGCGCAGAAAATAGCGTCTATATTACGCTTCCTCTGGCCGACCCCGGTCTTCTCAAGAGGACAGCCGCCCGGATGGGACTGGTATCTGAAGAAATCTATGGACCTGGAAAAGCGCAAAAATATGTGGCATTTTTCTACGCCCAGCCCGATGGTTCCGATGCTCAATGGTCTGCTGTGTTGCTCGGAAGCCTTGAAGAAGTTAGAATAGCTTTGGATCAAGCAGGACTGAAATATCGAACAATCATCCCCCAACAGGAGGGATGGTTGGCGATTGTTTGTGGAAAAAGAAGAAAACTTCTGTCTAAGTTCAAACAACTAAAGTCCCTTATTAAAATATCCAACGAAAAATACATTTTTGGGTTTTTTGAAACCATCGGGAATGACGATCGGGTAAAAGCTGCTAAAATTTATCGTCGGATCCTTTCGCCTCAGGGAGAACAATATATGGCTGACCAAAAAGAATATGTTCCTTTCTGTGTTACCACAGAAGACAAATGGTTCCTTGAAGAGAAGCCGTATTGGGACAATAAAACCAAATGGATTGCTGCTCATATGCGGGAAACCTATAAGTGGTACATGATGTCCCCAGAAGAAAAAGCCAAATACTTAGAAGAGGCGAAAAAAGGAGAAGAAGAACTACGCGCCCGTGGGGCTCAAATAATTGGTTCTGAAGAGAGCCAACAAGGAACTATCTTAACCTAACCTGGTAACATCTTCTCTAGTAGATAGCCCCGGTTGGGCAACAGCCCGCTGGGGTGTTTTTGAATACTTTGGAGATGACGATCGGCGGAAAGCGGCGCAGATGTATCGCCAGATCCTTGAAGGCGGGGAGAGGGAATCTATGGCTGATCCAAAAGAATATATCCCATTTTGCGTTACGATGAAAGACAAATGGTATCTTGAAGAGAAACCAGAATGGGATACGAGGACCAAAATCATTGCCAAGCACATGCGGCACCTTTACGAGTGGTATGTATTGATGAGTCCCGAAGAAAAGGCCAAGACCCATGAAAGATACCGTCAATTGTTGGAAGAGATCAAGGCCCTTGGGATCAAAGTGAATGAGTGGCCAAAAGACACCGGGGCCATTTTCACGTAATCAGAAGCATGGCTAGCAAAGGGATATAGCCCTGGTCGGGCCGGAAGCCTGGCCGGGGCGTTTTTGTTTCTTGGCGGGGCCTGGCTGGTGGGAATGGTGCTTTTTCCGTCCCACGGGCCTTTTTTTCTTTTGCCGCCTGGGTTTCATCCTCCCGAGGAGGGGAAGCTGTCCCATTTTTCCGCTTTCCGGTTGGTATAGTGAAAACATTCAGAAGTCTTTTCCTAATAGGAGGCCCAACAGAGTGATGTTCCGAAACTGGCTACAGCAGTGGCGACGGAGGCGTTCGGGGATTTATTTTCGGTATTTTGACGGCCAACGGGTCCGGTACGGCGATCCCCTGCAACTGTACCGGGCCTTTGTGCATCATCCGGCCAACTTGGCCGTATTGGCCCCGGCCGTGGACGAGCAGAAGGAGCCGGAGACGAGCCAATTTTTGCAGGCCATTTGCGAGATTTTTGGTCTATGGCGTTACGATCCTGTTGCGGGCCGCGGCCTGACCGACGCCGAAATCCTGGGCGTGGTGGATCAGTTTTACCGGTACCTGGATGAGGTCAAAAAAAAACTCGGCCCTGGATTGACCTCCTTACCGCCTACGGCTGGGGAGTCTTCCGGCTCGAAGGGTCGCCGCCCCTAGACCGTCGGTTGCAGTTGGCCCTGGAGATGGACCTGCCCAGGCAATATTGGCTTCGGGCCTGGCCGGTGTATTTAGGGATGGGGATGACCTTGGAGGAAGTGCCCCGGGAAGCGTTTTTTGCCCTGTATGCCGATCCGGAGGAGGCGGAAGCCAAGTACAAACTCTATCAAGCGCGGCGTGACGTGGAGCTATCCGCATGGCGTTGGAACAGTATGCCCGTATTGTAGATGCCATTGTCAAGGGGGCAGAACAACTACAAAAAAGCCTCGAACGGGCCACGACGGCCTTACAGCGTCAGCGGGCGGATCGAGGAGGCGGGCGGCGCATATCGGAATGGTTTGGCGGCGAGCCGTTGGGGGCCTTGGACCTGGATCGCCAACGTCCTCGCAATGCAAGGGCGATTACCCGGGCGCTGTCGCGGCTTGGGCAGGGGGGACTCCCGGCCGGAGAAGCCACGGCGGGGCAAGCGGCCGGTGGGATTTTCCAGATGGATACGGCCAGCATGGTTCTGTCCGCCATGCGGGGGGCAAGGCTATTAGGCCAGGCCGGCGCTGGGACGGCCGGAGCGGGCGCCGCCGC
>JAKPGL010000216.1 GCA_029550925.1 Planctomycetota bacterium | reverse complement strand
GCATCCTCGGCTGGAATATCTTCGGGCCAGTGTGGCGGACCCGGCGGTGGTGGAGCAGATCACGGCCCAGGCGGACCAGGTATATCATTTGGCCGCCGCAGTGGGGGTGGCCCTGATCGCCGCCGATCCGGTCCGAACCATCGAAACCAATATCCTTCCGACCGGGCTGATCTTGCGGGCTTTGGGCCGACGTTGCCAACAGGGCCAATCGGTAAAATTCTTCCTGGCCAGTAGCAGCGAAGTCTATGGCAAAAATCCCAAACCCACCTGGACCGAAACGGAGGAGATGGTCTTCGGGCCGACCAGTCGGCCTCGATGGGCGTATGGGGCCTCCAAGGCCATCGACGAGTTCCTGGCGTTGGCCTGGCATCGGCAGGCGGGGGTGCCGGTCGTGATCGGTCGGTTTTTCAACGTGGTCGGTCCCCGGCAGACCGGCGCCTATGGGATGGTGTTGGCCCGGTTTGTGGAGGCGGCCTTGGCCGGCGGCCCGCTGCTGGTCCATGACGACGGCTTGCAGATCCGTTCTTTCGCCCATGTGCGGGACGTGGTTCGGGCGGTGCTTTTGCTGATGGACGCCCCGGAAGCCGTCGGCAAGGTGGTCAACATCGGCAGCGATCGGCCGATCACGATTCTCGAGTTGGCCCGTCGGGTCATCGCCGCCGTCGATCCCAATCTGCCCATCCAGTTCCAAAGTTACCAGGAGGTCTATGGGCCGGACTTTGAAGACTGCCGACGACGTACCCCGGATGTGCGCCTGCTGCGACGTCTGACGGGGTTCCAACCCGAATATACGCTCGACCAAACAATCCAGGAGGTGGTCGCCTGGAAACGCACGCAGAAATCGTAACCCAGTCTATGTCTGCCCGACGCTCTTTCCAATCCCGGAAGGGGGAGCGCCCGGGGCGGCGATCCTGGGCCTGTCCCGCTGTGGCTGCGCCCGCTGCTCCGCTTACCCCGGCGGCCAGTCAAAGGTGCGACCGCCGAGCATATGAAAATGCAGGTGCATGACTTCCTGACCGGCGTCCGGCCCGCAGTTGGTTACCACCCGATAACCGCCCGCCAAACCCAACTGACGCGCCACCTTCGCCATCACCCCAAACAGATGCCCCACCAACGCCTCGTCCGCCTCGGTAATATCGTTGACGGTGGGGATCTCTTTTTTGGGAATCACAATCAAGTGGACCGGCGCCTGCGGATGGATGTCTTCAAAGACCAACGCCTGGTCGTCTTCATAGACGATCTTGGCCGGTATCTGCCGATCAATGATCTTTTTGAACACCGTGGTCATCGTAGCTCCCCCGGATGAGTAGGTAACTCATAAACCTGTTGGTTCCCTCACGTCTCCAAAAGGGAAGTTCTCGGGAAGAAAGCGTGGGCTAGAGAGGCCCTCCTGTTTTGGGCCAAAGGCCTGGCCGTTGCTTCCTGGGTCCCTCCAATGACGGAACATCCCCTCTCCGGAAAAACGAACCGTGTTGCTTGCTCACTGGAGTTTTGCCAATTGGAGATTTCCACCGATCTTGTACACTACCGACCCCCAAAAATCACGGGATTTTTGAGGGACCTGTTCCGTCTGCGAACACCTGAACAAGCCCATTTTGCAAAACTCCAGTTGCTTACTTAAAGGCTAATTATCCGTGGGGATCGTCTTTTTATCAAGCCCGGAGACAACAACCCATCCGACTGCAAGAGATTCGAGGAAAGGGGAAGCCAGATCGCCGGATGGGCGCACCTGCGTCGCCCTCTCCCCGGCCTTTGGTATCTACACAAGTCGGTGTCGCCGAGAGAGGAGGTTCTCTTTGGCCTGCGACGGCAAAGGACCGCTAGGCCCGGCAACGCCGGTTTGTCAACACAAACCTTCTCCAGGGGAATTCTCGGATGGGGGAAAGGCTAAAACAGAACGGCCTTCCCACCGCACTGCAAAATGTGTAGATACCAATGGGTCCCCGGCGGGGGGAGCAAAACGGATAGCGACACAGGCCAACGGAATTTTCCCGGCCTGCCCCCTCCTCCCCTCGAGGGAGATTGAGGTATGATGTATTTTCCCGGAATGGGTGGATCGAGACGGGATGGATTCTTCCCTCCGGAGATTCTCAACATATTAGGGTCTATCGTGGGCAAATCGCGGGGATGGAAGGAGGTTGGGCAATGACCGACCCTCTGATGGAGCGGGCCAAAACAATCATCACCACAGAAATCCAGCAGGCAGGGTGTACGGTTCGCCATCTGATGCTCTTCGGCAGCCGCTCTCGAGGCGACGCCCGGCTGACAAGCGATTGGGATTTCTATGTGGTGGTGGATCAGGACCTGCCGTTTTCCCGGCGGGAAGACTTGGTTTCTCGTATCTGTTGGCGGCTTGCAGAAGAGGACATTTTTGCGGACGTGTTCATTCAATCATCGAAAACCGCCGCCCAGCGACGCAACGATCCCGGCTATTTGACCTACTACGCCTTTCGAGAAGGAATTGAACTGTGAATCCGGAAACGGTCCGTCAGTGGATCGCCAAAGCCGAGCACGATTGGAAGATCGCGCTCGATGAACTGGCTACTGCCGATCCGGTCTCCGACATGGTCTGCTTCCATCTCCAACAGTGCTGCGAAAAGTATCTGAAGGCCTTTTTGATCTCCCATGGCCGGGAACATCCCAGAACGCACCGACTGGAAGTGCTGATCCATCTTTGTACCAAAATCGACCCCGAATTCCAAATTCTGAGAGCGTGGGAATCAGATCAGCTGAGTCGATATGCCACCGTACTCCGGTACGGCGAAGAATTTTATATGCCTTCCCAGCAGGAGACCCAGCAGGCGATCGCCGTTACAGAAAAAGTCCGTCAGTTTGTTTCTCAAAAACTCCAGCAAAACGTAACGGAAAATCCCGATTCCCAGCCCAGCCCTGATCCACCTCTAAAGGACTAGACCCAACCATTCTTTCGGTCCAGACGAGAAATTTTCGTAACAATTCAGCCGAGTGGGGGATATCCTCTTCTTTCCACCCTCCGGAAGGAATCCTGTTGTCATTGCCGCGAACGTGGCAGTCCGAACCCTATTTGTCATTCCCGCTCTAGCGGCAGTCCAGGCTTGCCCCCATCCGCGGGAAACCAGAAAGCTAAACAATCAAAAGCTGCTTACGCAGGAACGACGCCATGTTGGATGCCCCCCTGGCACAGAGGAATGCCAGAGCGTCGGTCCCTACTTGAGACGGCAGAAATGTTCCAAACTTTCTCTTCCCGGCAAACTCTTCTGGGACACATCCCGTGGCACGCCCCTTTTAGTATCCCTCATGGAAGACCCAAGAGACCTTACCCAAGGTTCTCTAGCAGAATCCCCTCGTCCACCAGCAGCACCGGAATTCCGTCCCGAACCGGATAGAGTACTTTGCCGTCTTGACGCAGGAGGGCTTCGCTCAACGTTTCGGTAACCGACGAGCCAGAGCGATTCTTCACTCTGCCCGCCCGGATCGCCTCGTTCAGCTTCGCCAGCAATCCTTCATCCGCTTCCCGCAGCGGCTGATGCGTCTCCGGACAAACCAACATCTTCAGCAGTTCCGTATCTACCATAGCTCAGGCCCATTCTTCTCAACCCACCTTGCCTAGAAACCCTACGGATTCCTCACGGAATCCCGCCTCACCTTTACTTTTCCGCAAAACCCTCCGATTGACAAGTCCCCTCCCACCCTATTTGGGTCTCTTCTTGGCAAGCCGACGGAAAAATGGGATACTCATGGAACCCAGCCAATGGGGTACAATGGTAGTCTTCCCTAGGGGAGTCAGCAGCCGGTGTGTTCCCTGTCGGAATATTTCCGTTTCCCCCTCGAAGAACCTACAAGCCAAAATACATCCGTGTTCGTTTTCTTGAGGAGAGGCCGACATGGGTCGTCGCAGTAAAATATTACTTCTTTGGGTAGCCTTGGTCGGACTGGCATCGGAGCGGGCCGTCGGGTTTGATCCGCCGGTGGATCAGGCCGGGCCGATTACCGCCCGCATCGAAGGCCCTTCGGAAGTAACCCAAATCGGCCAGCCAATCCCGGTGGCCGTGGTGCTGCAAAACAAGGCCGCCGAGCCGATTAGCGGCAGTGTGCAACTTCGCCTGATCGACCGCTGGCAATGCCAGCCTGCCGATCCGGTCCGGTTCCAGGTGCCGGCCCGGGATCTCAACCGCCCAGGCAATCCCCCCGGCGTGCAACGCCTGGAATTTCAAATCACCGCCGGCCGGCCGACCTACTCGGCCCATTATCCCATCCATGCTTATGTGCGGTTTCAGCATGGCGGGCAGGAGTATTTAGCGCACCCGATTTTGATTTTCCAGACCAAATTGGCGGCCCCGCCTCGGCCAAGCCGACCCCTCCCCTGGGCGGCGCAGCCGGCGCCGGCGTCGGGCGAATTGGCCCTGGATCAACTGCCGGTCTATCGGATGGTCTATCAAGTGTTTGGCCAGCCAGCCCAGACGATGCCCGCCGGTTGGACCGGCGTGCATGAGCCGACCGGAACCGCCCTTTATCGGAGCCAGTTCAACTTGGCCGGCCAGAGCCGGGAAGGTTTTGCCGTCCATCCCCCGTGGCGCCAAGGCCGGGCCGGCGCCATGCTCATCGAACTACCGCTGCAACTGCCGTCCGAAAAACCAATCCTGTTCCGGTGCTTTTTGGGGCAGATTCCGGAGGGTGGGAGCGATGGGTTGACGTTCCGGGTGCGGGTCCTGGGCTGGGACGTCCCGGAAGGGCAGTTCGGTCAGGTGGTCTGGGAAAAGCACCTGGTGGCCAAAACCTGGCAACCGGTGGAAGTGGATCTGAGCCAGTTCGCCGGGCAGACGGTTCGGCTTCAATTGGAGTCGCATCCTGGGCCGAAGCAGGATACCGGCTGGGACTCGGCCTACTGGGCCGAGCCGGTGCTCCAGTGCGGCCAATTACCGCCGCAAGCTCCGTTTCCGCCGCCAAGCCAAGAGGGATCTTTTCTGCTGGGGAAGACTCGGTGCGAGCAGACGGAGTATCAGGTGCGGGTTTGGCCGGGTCGGCGGGGACTGCTGGATGCGGTGATCGGTTTCGGGCCGGCAGAACCCAACCCCCAGCGACCAGATCAACCAGGTTCGGCAGAAGCCGGTCGGGGTGGCCCCGCTGACGCCTGGCTCTATTTCCAAGGGTTTCAGGTCCATCTGTTCGGCGCCCGATTGGACCCCCAAGGGTCGCCGATATTGCTTCAGGAACTCCACGGGCCGGAACAGCCGGAGGGGAAACCGGAGGCCATCTGGCGGCATCGGTTCCGCTCGCTGGCCGGGCCGTTTACTCTGATCGGCAAACTCTGGATTGCCGACGGCGTGCTCCGGGCCAAGTTCTGGCTGGAAGATGCCCCGGCGTCGAAGCCGTGGGAGGTGTTTCGGATTGAGGATGTGGCCGTTGGCCGATGGAGCCAGCCGGTCCTGGCTGTCTATGCCGGACCGGGCAATGTGCTGCGCCAGCCGGGGCCGTTCCAATTGGGTTTTGACGGTCATCGGCTTTCGACCTCGTTTGTGGGCATGGAGTTTGCCGGCGGTTTGGCGATGGTGCAGGCGGTGGATTTGCCGCCGAGCGAATACCGGATCAATCCTACCCAGCGGCACAGCTCCATCCATGTTTCCGACGAGGCCACATGGACTTTTGTTCCTGCACCGGATGTCTGGCAGGCGGTCCGGCATTGGCGGCAGGTGAACGGTCTGCGGGCCTCCGACGGCGCACCCAAAGCCGCCGGCCGATTTGTGTTCGACCTTTGGGGCGGCCGGTACGACCCCAGCGCCGACGCCCTCCAAAAAGCCTTCCGATACGGCCTGCGCCATAGCATGGTCATCTGGCACAATTGGCAGCGGTGGGGCTACGACTATCGACTGCCGGAAATCTATCCGCCCAATCCGCAGTTTGGCAGCCTCGAACAGATGCACCGTTTGATCGCCGTTTGCCGTCAGGCGGGCGTACCGTTTGCCCTCCATGATAACTATATCGACTTCTATCCGGACGCCGAAGGGTTTTCCTACGAGAAGAACATTGCCTTTACGGCGGATGGGCGCCCGGTGCGGGCCTGGCTCCATGAATCTCGTCAGGCCCAATCCTACCGCTACCGGGCCGACCGGGTGGAAGAGTACCTTCGGCCCAACCTGGAAACGATTAAAAAGGAGCTAGCGCCCACGGCGTATTTTATCGACGTATGGTCGAGCATCGGGCCGTATGATTATTGGACGGCCGATGGTCAATTTTTTACCAAAAAATATACCCGAGATACCTGGGGCAGGCTCTTTGCCTGGATTCGGGACCTTTTGGGCGACCATGCGCCGCAGATTTCCGAGAGCGGCCATGACCAACTGATCGGCTACCTGGACGGGGCGCAGACGAACCATCTGCGCGTCAGTCCGCCGGAGGGCAAAGGATATTATCGGTGGACCGTGTGGCATTGGCCCTGCCAGGACGCCGAGCGCATTGCCTGGTTCGATGCGGCCCACCATGACCGGTTTGTGCTCCACGGAGCGGGCTATTCGGGCCGATATGCCGGCGGTCTGGACGAGCGCCTGCACGGCATCCTGAGCGATGATTATATCAGTACGGAGGTGCTGACCGGTCATCCGGCCATGGTTCCGGCGCCGTTTGGCCGGGATGTGGTTCGGAAGTATTGGCTTCTGAGTCGGTTGGGCCAGGCGCTGGCTCTGAGAACCATTCAGCAGGTGCGGTTCGTCTCTGCTGGCGGCGCGGAGGGCCGAGAGGAGTGGACGCTGCGGGCCAGCCTGCCCCAGGCCGATCTGCACCGCCAGCAAGTGCTCTGGTCCGGCGGCGCCAGGGTCTGGGTCAACCGCGGCAAGCAGGATTGGACCGTCGAAGGCGTGCAGTTGCCCCAGTACGGATTCCTGGCCCGGACGCCGGTCGAAGGCGGCCTGGTCGAAGCCAGTATTTGCCGACGCGATGGCCGAATCGTCGAAATCGCCCAATCGCCCGAGGAACTATATGTGAACGGCCGGATGGTGGTCGGGCTTCGGTCGATCCGCCTTTCGGTGGAAAAATTCCAGCCGCTGGACGACGGCCGATTTGAAATGCTGATTCGCTGGCAAGCCGATGAGCCCATCCCGGCCGGTTACCGCCCCTTCTTGCATTTCTGCAACGCCAACGGAGAAATCGTCTTTCACGCCAGCCATCATGGCGGCGATTTTACGAAGGACCAGATCGGCCCAATCGCTGCCAAAGCCGCCGGACAGATTCCCGCCAGCGCCCGGCCTGGCGCCCAGTGGGAATTGCGGGCCGGACTGTATGATCCCCAAAGCGGCAGACGACTGTGGATTTTAGGCTCCGACGACGGGCAGCATCGTATCCGGCTTGGCCTGCTTCGGCTCCAAGAGGCGTCGGGCGGTGGACCGGGTCAATCCGGGCAGGAGGCAGGCAAACCGGAGGCGGAGGCCGGCAAGCGATCGGCCCCACCGCTTCAATGGACCCCGCTTTCGGCGGAAGAGGATCCGGTGCTTGCCCGGCAAAATCCGGAGGCCAAACCGATCGACTTTGGCCCGCTGGTTACTGCGGGCGGCCTTCGGCTTCACCCGGAAGGCCAAGCCCTGCTCCTTACGCCGCTTCCGGACGCCGACCGGCCGTTTGATCTCCGGATTCGATGGGAAAGATTACCTTGGAAATTGCCCAGGCCAGAGATTCTGGAACATTTAGACATCGAAGGCCGGGTGGTGGCCCGCCGTCGGCTTGAGCCGGACGAAGCAAAAGAAGAAATCCGCCTCCGCTGCTCGCCGGGGATTTTTGCCTACCGGCTCCGCCCGGCAACTGCTGGGGAGTAATCCTTGGTCAGAGCAGGGAAGGAGGCCACGGACCTGGTATATGGAAGCAGATTGTGATGGATGAAAATTCTTCTCTCATTCCTGTCCGATTTGAGCCGTCGGGTCCCACGGTCCATGTGCCGCCAGGCGCCCTGCTTGTTGAGGCGGCGGCCCAGGCAGGACTGGAACTTCAAATGCCCTGCGGCGGGGAGGGACTGTGCGGCAAATGCCGGGTTCGGCTTCTGAAAGGCGCCGGAACGCCCACCGACCAAGAAAAACGCCGGTTCTCTGCAGAAGAACTGAAGACCGGTTGGCGATTGGCTTGCCAGACGCCGGTCCGCCAGGCCCTGGTAGTCCATGTGCCGGAGGCCACGCTGGCCCAGACGGCCGCTAAAATCTTGCTGGTAGGCCAAGTCCTGGCCGATTTCCCGATCCAGCCGCCGGTGGTCAAACGTTTTGTGGTCCTCCCGCCGCCCAGCCGACAGGACGACAAGCCAGATATAGAGCGCCTGGCAAGAGCACTTCAGCCGGATTCGCCCAACGGAGAAGAACGTCCCACGAGCGGGGAAAAGCCGCTCCGGGCGGATTGGCCGATGCTGCGCCAGTTGCCCGATCGGATTCGGCAGTGTGGTTTTCAGGGGACGGCGGTTTTGGCCGACAATTGCCTGCTGGATTTTGAACCCGGCGATACGACCGACCGGCACCATGCCGTAGCGGTGGATATAGGGACCACCACGTTGGCGGCCGCTCTGATCCACCTGCCTACGGGCCGAGAATTGGCTGTCCGGGCGGAGCTGAATCCCCAGACCGCCTTCGGCGACGACGTGATCAGCCGGATTAGCTACGCCCAGCGGAGCCCGGGCTGCCTGGAGGAGCTTCGCTCGGCGGTCATTTCGGCCATTGACCAATTGATCGGCCAATTGGCCGAACAGGCCGGCATCGGCCGCCAGGAGATTTATTATCTGAGCCTGGTCGGCAATACGACGATGCAACATCTGGTCTGCGGGATTACACCTCGGTATTTGGGCGAAGTGCCGTTTACCCCGGCGGTAGGCGGCAGCTTGGTGGGACAAGCGGCTGGCTTGGGGCTTCGGATCCACCCGGCCGGCCTGGTGTATGTGGCGCCGGTCATCGGCGGTTATGTGGGCGGGGATATTGTGGCGGGGATGACGGCGGCCGGCTTGGCCCAGCAAGATCGGCCCACCTTGTTTTTGGATATCGGCACCAATGGGGAAATTGTGCTGGCAGCCGGGAGTCGGCTTTTTGCGGCGGCCACGGCGGCCGGGCCTGCCTTCGAAGGGGCACGGATCCGCCACGGAATGCGAGCCGCCCCGGGCGCCATTGAACGGATCTTCTTCGACGGCCAGTGGCATATCCGAACCATCGGCAGTGAACGCCCCAAGGGAATGTGCGGATCGGCCTTGGTGGACCTGGCTGCGGAACTGCTCCGGCTTGGTGGGCTTCGGCCGGACGGTCGGCTTTGTCGGCCGGAACGATCCAACGAAGCCGGAGGCGACCGATGGATCCAGACCAATGGGGAACCGGCTTTTGTCGTTTGTCCTGCGGAGCAGACGGCTACGGGCGAATCGATCCTATTGACCCAGCGGGATGTTCGCCAACTGCAATTGGCCGCCGGTGCGATTCGGGCCGGTATCCGACTCCTCCTGCGCCGAGCCGGCCTGAGGCCCCTGGATTTGGACGCGGTATTTTTAGCCGGTGGTTTTGGCAATTACATCCGTCGGCGCAATGCGCAGCGGATCGGACTACTGCCGCCGGAAGTGCCGGTAGAACGGATTCGGTTTTTAGGCAATACGGCGTTGGCGGGGGCTCGGCTTTTTGCGATTTCTCGCCAAGCCCAGGCGGAGGCGGAACGGCTGGCGCGAACGGCCCTGCACATCGACCTGGCCGCCGAGCCGGACTTCGCCGCCGCATTCGCCGAGTCGATGCTCTTCCCGGAAAACGTTGGATGGAATTCCTCGCCGAAATGAACAGGGAGCTTTTCGGCCGAGAAGGGACAAGAAGTTCGGCAGGGAACATGCAAAGTCTTGAATCCTTCACCCAAGGAAGAATCCATGTGCGGCATTTTGGGTATCTTTCCGGATGGCGAAGTGGATTTGCACCTTTGTCAGAAAGCCTTGCAGCGACTGCGGCATCGTGGGCCAGACGACGAGGGATATCTGGTATTCAAAGAGGATCGACTTTTCCCTGCCCTTGGGGCAGAAAGCATGGAAGAGTTGCGATCGGAAATGCCCCTGTTGGAGGCGATGCCTTTTCGGGGTGGAAATGGTCTTTTGGGGCATCGGAGGCTGAGCATTATCGATCTTAGCCCCTCCGGACATCAGCCCATGTCCTATGCGGAAGGGGACGTTTGGATCGTCTATAATGGAGAAGTGTATAACTATATAGAACTGCGAGAAGAACTCCAACAAGAAGGGTTCTCCTTGAAGACCCAATCGGATACCGAGGTGATTCTGGCCGCGTATGTAAAATGGGGAAAACAGTGCCTCCACCGATTCAACGGGATGTGGGGATTTTGCATTTACGACCGGAAAAAACATATCCTCTTCTGCGCCAGAGACCGATGGGGAATCAAACCTTTCTATTATTTATTCGACGGAAAGAATTTCGCTTTTGCTTCTGAAATCAAAGCGCTTGCGCTGTTGCCGTGGGGACCAGGTCAGCCGAATCCCCATGCAGTCATTCCTTATCTCTATTTCGGAATGCACGATTTTACGGACGAGACGTTCTTTACATCGATTCGCCAATTGCCTCCCGGTCATTGTCTGGAATTCGACCTGCGTAGAAGAACTCTCCAGGTGGAGAAGTTTTATCATCTGGAGTTCAATCCTTCTCTGGAAGAAACGACCCCGGAACAAGAAAAGGAGTGTACGGAAAAGTTCCGCGCTTTGTTTGAAGACGCCATCCGATTGAGACTGCGAAGCGATGTACCAGTGGGCAGTTGTTTATCCGGCGGATTGGACTCTTCGTCGATCGTCTGTACGGCGGCGAAAAAGTGGTGGGACCATCCTTCGTTTGTTCCCCAGCGGCGCAGTTCGACTTTCTGTACGTTTACGGCGGACTTTCCAGGACTGCCGATTAGCGAACGATCCTTTGTGGAGGAGGTCATCCGCACAACGGGCGTCAAGGCACACTTTACGTCGCCGGATAGCTGTTCGCTCCAAGAGGACTTAAAGGACCTGATTTACTTTCAGGAGGAGCCTTTCGGATCGCTTTCGATTTATGCACAGTATTGCGTCATGAGGCTGGCGCATCAGGCGGGGATGAAGGTCCTTCTGGACGGGCAAGGGGCGGACGAAATTTTGGCTGGATATATACAAAAACATATTCCTATTCATTCGTTTAGTCTCCTAAAGAGCGGGCGGTTGCACTGCATTCCTTGGGAGCTATGGACGACGCCTTCCTATTTGTGGAGGGTTGCCTTTCTGTTTCTGCCTCGAAGAATCCGGTACTGGTATCTTACGAAGCATAATACCCCGTTTTTCCGAGGTCGAGAAAAAGAGGTACGAAACCTGCTGCTTCAATTCATCGGGTACGAATATGAAACGTCTTCCCTCAACGCCAATCTATACCGAGAACTGCGCATCCGATTGCCAAGACTCCTAAAATACGAAGATCGCAATTCCATGGCGTTTAGCATTGAAACCCGATTGCCTTTTCTCGACTATCGGTTTGTGGAATGGCTGATGAGTTTGCCAAGTGCTTACAAAATTCACCAAAACGTCAGTAAATACCTCCTTCGGGAATCGCTCAAAGGAATCCTGCCGGAAAAAATCCGCCTCCGCAGAGATAAAATCGGGTTTGCCATTCCTCAGGACCGCTGGCTTGCCGAACTCGCCGAAAGCTGGAAACCTCTGTTGCAGAAAGAAAAAGAATCCTTTCTGGCCGAATATGTGGAAATTGCCAAAGTCCTCGATCAATGGAATTCCCTTCTCCACTATGAACGCCAATCGAGCCGAAATGCAATTCTTTGGCGAATCGTCAATTTGAAACTCTGGTACGACAGCTTTTGGGGGACTTCCTGAATCTACCAGAGAGTTCTTCAGAAGGGAGTATTTCCGCGGAACGAAGGAACCAGACAGCTTTGCGCGGGCGGAAAGGACATTCCCGAATCGGGAGGCCTTCGCCGGGAAACCAGGAGGACGACGGCTGGTGCACTTCATCCCGTCGGAAGCCCGAGATGTGCAAGGCCCCTCGGCTTATCGGGTGAAGACCAGGCCGAGGCCGATCTGGTTGCTGCCGGCGATAGGAACTAATGTCCAAGGCCGCTGGCCGGTTTCCGTTTCGTTCACCGCCCGACAGGCCAAGTAGGCCAACCACCAGCCGAGACACACCTGGGAAAGGTAATGGGCGTCGTCATTGATGCGGGACCACGCAGGCAATACGGAACCCAGGTAGAAAGCCGCCTGAAGCAGCGGTCGATCCGTCATCTGGGCGGCGGTGATAAACGGCACAGCGCCGATAAATGCATGGCCGCTCACGCCGTTGGTGTCTTCAAAGGGCCGCCATTGAGACCAGGCAAAATGTTCACCGGGTCGGCCGCCGCCGGTCATGGCCTGTAAAAAAAGCAACGAAGGAAAACCGACCAGATACGCCCGAGAGACCCTGGCGCTGAACGAGCCTGCCGGTCCGAGCACGGGTTGTTCTGGACAGAAGATGCTCAACATCGCCAGCCCGGCATAGGCGGGGAGAAAATAGACGCCTTCTCCCCAGGGTTTCCAGAACGAAGAGAAGTTATCCAGCCCCCGGCTCCGGACATCCTCCTGGTACCAATCTCGGAAATGTTCATCGACCGAGGTGTTGGCAAAGACGGCGCCCAAGGCCAGTCCTAGTCCCAGGTCCCGCACGGTGGGCCAACTATAGAAATGGCGGTGGTCTTCTAGGACGTTTTGGAATAGGAGCCGAACTCGAGCGTGGACTTGGCGACGATACCGAAGCCAGCGGAACGGTTCGAGTTCTTCTTCCGTTAAATCGGGCGGCGGCAGCTCACTCCAGCCCCATGAGACGGGCGGTTCAGAAAAGGCTCCTTCGGGACTTAAAAGTCCCTCGGAAGAAGTGGTTTCTCCATTTTCTAAGAATAGAGGGCCGGCCGGCGGTGTCGCCTCCGGGGGCGTTCCCTGCTCCTGCTGCGTCGTGGGCAACAGAGCAAGTTCCGGCCCTTCGCCCCATGCCGACGGGTTGGCGTCCGACCAGAAAGGCGTCTCTGTCCCGCAAGGAAAGCAGCCGGTTCGGGAAGGCGGTGCGAGAAGTTCTTCGGGCGGCGTCCAGAAGGTCGGCCCCTGTCTGGTTTGGGCCATCAACACGCCCCCTCCCCAGAGTCCCCCCCAAAGGATCAGAGCAAGTTGGACTCCTCGGCTTATAGACAAGCGGGCCTCTTTTTTGTTCCAAGGGCAAAGCAGGCCTTGCCCTCCCCCCGTTGGGAACCAAGATCGGCGGTATGGTCGGCGCCGGTATCCTAGGGAGAAAAGCAACTTCCTCCCTGGACAAACATCTCCCCATTGGGTTACGGCAATCAACCGCCCTCTCTAATACCCCGTTAGAGGTAGGATCGCTTTTCGCCTTACGGCCACACAGGACGCCCATGTCCACACATTACCCTTGGATCGACTCGATACTTTCGATACGTTAGATAGCCATTTCCCGACCGGAAAAGTCTAGCCATTCAGGACAGATTGCCTAGATTGCCTTGCTTTCCAGAAAGAAGAGGCACTTCTGGGCCAAGGGGCACCGACAACACCGCGGTTGCCGGGCCAAACAGGTCTGCCGTCCGTGCCGGATCAGTTGCAGGTGAAACTCCAACATCCGCCGCCCCGGAACCTGCCGGCCCAGCAACTGCTGGGCTTGGGCGGGCGAACATTTGGGGGGAACTAGCCCCAGCCGTCGAGTCACCCGATGCACATGGGTATCCACCGGCAAGACCGGACGCCCGCAGGCAAATAGCAGCACACATCCAGCCGTCTTCGGTCCAACGCCTGGAAAATGTACCAGATATTCCAGGGCTTTTTCAGTGGGCCAGCCGTGGAGAAACTCTAACGAAAGCTTGCCCTGCCGGGTTTTTAGCTCCTGCAAGATCGCCTGGATGGTATTGGCCCGCTGGCGGGCTAGGCCGGCCGGTCGAATCGCCTGGACAATCTCATCCCTGGACGCCCGAAGGACCGCCTGCCAGGTAGGAAATCGTTTTCGGAGCGATTCCCACGCCGCCTGACACCCAGCAGCCGACGTGTGCTGGGAAAGCACCGTCCGAATCAGGCTATTCAGGACTGGTTCTGCGGACGGCGGTTGGATCGGCCCATACAGACGGCGCAGACGTCGGCAAATCTCCGCCGGCGTCCAGGGGAGGCCAATTTTTCGACGCCGATTCTGGTTCCGGTAATTTTCGGACGGAGTAGGTTTCACATAGCATGTCGGCCGGATGGGAACGGAAATTTTTCCCCGTCAAAAGACCCGACGGCGCCGCACCGGCCATTTAGCGGCGGTCTCGGCTCCTTTTCTTTTTGGTCTCTCCTGCCCCGGCGCCGTCGGAGCTCCAGAGCTTCTGAAGTTTTTGCCAAAGGGTCGGCGTATCGGTGGGTTTTGCCGGGGCCTCATCCGAGGGCAAGGATTTAGGCAGAAACTTTCGCTCGCCCATCCCCCAAAGAGTGGACACGATAAAATACAGACACAGCCCGCTGGCCACTTTGTAGAACAGCAGTCCCATAAAGACCATCATGAAGGTCATCACCTTCTGCTGCATGGCTGCCTGTTCATCGGCCGGCGGAGGCATCATCTTCTTCTGCTGCCAGAGAAACAGGGCGATGGTGAGGATCGGCAGCACATTCAGATACGGTCCCAATCCGAAAAACCCCTGGCCCCGATTGACAAACTCCGGCATCAGCCGACTCCAATCGTAGAACATATCCGGGGCCGATAGGTTCGAGCACCATCGAATCGCCTCGGACAGGAGCGGCGCTTGCCGCAATTCCACGTCCACCATCAGCGCCCGATACAGGGCCACAAAGATCGGCAATTGCAGGAAGATAATCAAGCATCCGCCCAATGGGTTATAATTATGTTTACGGAAGAGTTCCTGCTGGGCGCGGGTCCGAGCCTCCAGATCATTTTTGTATTTTTCGTAGATTTTCTTGATTTCCGGCTGGAGCTGTTGCATCTTCAGCGCGTTGAGCGTCTGCTTTTTACTCAACGGAAACATACAAAGCCGAACCACCACCGTCAGCAAGATAATGGCAATCCCGTAATTGCCTACAACGCTGTAAAAGAAATGCAGCAACCCAGCCAACGGCTTGGCCACCCAGCCGAACCAACCGTAATAAACCAAATCGCTCAGCCCGTAATGAGCCAACAACCCCGGCCGTTTCGGCCCGACAAACACGGTATATTCCTGCCGAAGCGATTGGCCTGGTTTCAACTCGTACACCATCCCTACGAGCCGGAACGTCGCGTTGGCCAATTGCTTATGATCCGGCGGTGCGGGACCGGCCAACATCGGCCAAGCCTCGGCAACCCAATTGTCTTCCCCTTGCTGCGGCAAAAGGATGGCCGAAAAATACTGGGCGTCCACGCCGATAAACCGGACCGGCGTCCCCTTCCAGGGCAAGGCATCGACCGCATGGTCGGCAATTTTTTGACAACTCACCAACTGCCCCACCGAATCGCCCAACGCCACCGCCACGTCCCGAAGCCCCACCGCCCCCCAACTTCGGCTCACTTTGGCCGCATACCACCAGCCTTCGATCGGCAATCCATTCGGCCCATCCAATTGATAAGCCACTTGGTGGGTGCGCTCATCCAGGTTGCGCAAACCGATCTCCAACGATAAATGATACGCCTTGGCCGACGGATCATCGGACTGCTCGGCCGGAAGGGCAGCCAACCGATATGTCTTCGTAACCTCTAAATTCCACCGGAGTAACCGCCGCCGAAAAACCACCTCCAACGCACTCGATCGAACGATCTCCCAGGTAACCCGTCGCAATCGAACGCCTGGCAGTTCCTTGTCCAAATCCGCTGGCGGACGGCCTGCTGGTTCTTCACGGGACGGCGGTCGGCAGCCTAATTCGGCGTCATCCACCCGGGCTAACGTCATCAAAAAGGAAAACGGATCCAACTTTTCAGGCCGAATGACCGCCAGGGGCCGCGCTGCCAACCGCGCCTCCAGGTCCAAGGTCTGCCCACTACGGAGCACCCGGAGTCGAATGGTTTGGTTCGGACGGGTCTTGGCCAGAGCTTCCCGGAGACCTTTCGACCCCTGAATAGGGGTGTCGTCCACTGCCTGAATGATGTCTCCTACACGAAGTCCAGCCCCCTCAGCCGGTGTACCAGGCCCAACCACATCTACCCGACAGCCTTCCCCATCCTGGCCGTCCCGGAGCCAAACCCGGCCCAGATACCCACTTCGATCATAAAACATGCCTTCCGGGTCGCTCAGGTCCTGGTAGCGTGGACTATTCAATTCGACCGAAACAATAGCTGCCCCCCGATTGGTAAGGGTTACGAGCATCCGATAAGGGCTGGCCGGGTCTGCCGAACCAAGTGTTACCCCCTGTTCTGGGGGAAAGACTTCTTTCTCTTCCGGCTTAGGCTCAGCTTTAGCAGGCTTTTCTTCAGGGACAACCTTCTCTTGAGGGGATTCTTTATCCTCTTTTGGGGTTGTTTTTTGGCCTACGGGGCTTGGAGTTTCCTTTTCTTTTTCTTTGGGTTTTGGCTTCTGTTCAGGGGCTTGCTCAGGTTTCGCCTCTTTAGCCACTTCGGGGGGGTTCTTGACCACCTGCTTTTTCGGCGCCGGCGGAAACAGCAATAACATCAAGTACTGGTACCCCACCAAAATACCAAAAGAAAGCACTAAAAATAGGATAAACCGTTTTTCCATAAGTACGATTCCGCTTAAGCTGCCAAAAGCTCCTCGATTTCCCCTCTGGTAATCCGTAACATTTCCATTCTGCCCGAACCGCCAAAAGATGCAATGGCAAAAGGCCCTCCGAAAGAAAAAGATGGGACATTCTTTCTACCCCCCGCCAATCCAAATTTCCAAAAAGTCCCCCTTCTTTCTGGGGAAATGGTGGGAGGGGGGCCTGGCAAAAGAGAACGTTAGGGGATGGCAGGAAGGCCGTCAACTCACCACGGGCGTTTCGATCAGGATCGGCCCGTCGGCGCCAAGGCCCATCTGGACCAGCTCGGCCAGGGCGTCCGGCTGGGTTACCCGGCAGGCAGGCACGCCCAGCGAACGGGCCAGGCCCACATAGTCGATCACCGGCCGATCCAAATCCAACCCTTCGTACCTACCGGCCAACGCCTCCGGCAGCCGAAGCACCCGGGCGCAATCTTTCAGAATCTTGTACTCTTGATTGTTGGTTACCAGAAAGGTAACCGGGATCCGGTATCGGGCGGCTGTCCAGAGACCTTGAAATCCGTACATGGCCGAGCCGTCGCCAATGATGGCCAGCACCGGCCGTTCCGGCCAGGCCAGTCGAACTCCGATGGCGCAGTTCAGTCCCCAGCCCAAGGCCCATCCCCGCTGGGCGAAATAGCCGGTCGGGTCCTTGATCGCTCCGATCCGTTCCAGGTAGCTGCCCATTGTCGTGGTGGGCGATTCTTCCACCACCGCCGCATTCGGCGGAAGCACCTGGGCCAAAATGTCCATCACCACCTGCGCCCGGAGCGGCCGCAGTTCGGTTTGCTCCTGGGCCTGGCGCCGAAGGGCCGCTCGCTCCTGCCGGAAATGAGCGGTCCAGTGGGCGCGCCGTTTGCCAACCAGTTCCGCCTTATCTCCTTCCAGCAGGCCTTCCAAAAGCCGGGCCAATTCTTCCAGCGCCGTTTTCGGATGTCCTAACAGGCCCACTTCGACAGGGTAATTTTTGTTTATCTCCCAGGGATTTTCGTCGATCTGCACCAGCCGAACATGCGCCGGCAAAGGCGACGGCTCATGATAGATATACTGCTGAAATAGCTTCATCCCGACTACCAGCAGCACATCAAACGGCGCTAAAAACTCCTGCACCTGGGGCGACCAAAACGGTAGCGGCGGACCGGCTAGCGGATGGTCCGACGGGAAACTGCTGCGTCCGTGCGAAGTGGTCGCCTCGTGAAAAACCGGCGCTGCGAGCAGGTCGGCAACGGCAGCCAGTTCCTGGATAGCGTCGGCTTCGCAGACCCGGCTTCCGACCAGGATGGCCGGCTGCCGGGCAGAGGCCAGCACTTGGGCCGCCTGCTGCAAGGCTTCCATCGGCGGCCGAACGTGGACATCCGGCAGCGGGGCTACCTGGAGCGGGACTGCCTCGGCACTGGCCATCTGCACATCCAACGGCAGGGATAAAAACACCGGTCCTGTCGGCGGTGTCATGGCCGTCTGCACCGCCCGGCGAACCGCTGTCGGTAGGTCCTCCACCCGCCGGACCTCATAGGCCCATTTCGTCCACGGCCGCGCCGCCTCGACCATTTCGCCCCAAAGGATCGGCTCTTCAAGCATCATGCGTTGGTCCTGCTGCCCGGCCGTCAGCACCAGCGGCGTACCGGCCCGATAGGCGTTGTAAAGCATCCCCATGGCATTGCCCAGTCCGCAGCAGATATGTACGTTCACTACTCCTACTTGCCGGGAGGCCTGGGCATAGCCGTCGGCAATCGCCACGGCCGGAACCTCTTGAAGGGCTAGGATGAACTGAATCTGGCGGTTCGCAGCCAGGGCATCGTAAAGCGGCAATTCCGTCGTGCCCGGATTACCGAACAGATACCGCACCCCATACTCGCTCAGCAGTTCCAACAACAGATGCATCCCTGTGCGGGCCATGGTCTGCTGGTCCTCACTTAACAAAATCGCCGCATAAAGAGTAAAGAGGTTGCCTCCAAGCAGTCATTCCTCCGGGGAGGGCGAAAAATCCTCCGCCCCTTGAGCGGCCATGCCCTTGAACAGCTTTCGACCAATCTGGGCAAAGTAGCCGGTCCACGAGGGGTCGGGCGTTCGGTCCTCGGCCAGGTGTTGTTGGAAAAAGAACACCTGGGCGTCCAGATAATCTAGGCAATATAGGGCCAAGGCCTCCAGGGTCATCGGCAATTTCGGACTGCCGAACTCGTAATGGCCGTGGTGGCTGACGATCATGTGTTTCAGTCGTAGGAGGGTCTCCTGGGGGAAGGGTTCGCCCAGGAGCTCCTCGGCCTGGGGGAGTTTTTGTTCCAAGAGGCGCACGCCTTGGACCAGATGGCCGACCAGTTGGCCTTCGTCCGTGTAGGCCAGTTGGCCTTCGGCGGCCAGTTCCTCCACTTTGCCCAGGTCGTGGAAAAACGCGCCGGCTACCAGGAGATTCCGATCGATTTGTGGATAACAATTGGCCATCGCTGCGGCGGACTCCATCACCTGCACCGTATGTTCCAAAAGGCCGCCGGGATACGCATGATGATATTTCACCCCGGCCGGGGCCTGCCGGAACCGCTCCAGGAAGGCCTGGTCGGCCAGGAAACACTCGGCCAATGTGCGTAGCGCCGGATCCGTCAAACTCCGCACTAGTTCCAGTAGGCAGTTTTGCAGGCGTTGGAGATCGGCCGCCGTAAGCCGGACAAACTCTCGTTCGTCCATCTGGTCTGCCGGCGCCCGGCTGAAGCGTTTGACGATAAGCTGCAATCCGCCGTGATAGACCTGGGTGGTTCCTTCCACCCGGACGTAATCGCCCGGCTCAAAGGCCTGGGCGTCCTCCGGCGTAGCATTCCATCGCAGGGCGGTGATCACGCCGGTCCGATCCGCCAGATCCACCTGCAGGTAAAGAATGCCGTTTCGGTTGGTCCGAAGTTGCTTCCGGACCACCCGGAAAACTTCGTTCACCTTTTCCTGCGGCGTTAGCTGCGCGACATACCGCCGGGACATAACCAAACTTTCCAATGACGGATGAAATAAAACAAAGCGGCTGCTTTGCCGTACCAACGGCATTCCCACGGCGTTCCCAAAAGTGGTAATACCAATGGCAGCGGGGGGAAGCAATCAGCCCGTTTGATTCTACAGAGGCTTCTCAGAAATGACAAGCATAGGTGGAAATGGCTGTCGCCGGTTCCAGCGGAAAAGAACTCAGGGGCCGATCTTCCTTGTACAAGCCGGTTAGCCACCTTACTAGGGGTTGTCGGCATGGGACGGATAAGGCATAATACCGATTCCTGTTTGGAAGTAAAAAGCTTTCTGGCGGGCTCTTAGCCGGGTAAAATAGCCAGCCAATGGGTTAGGGCAAAGGCCCCGGCGAACAAGTCAGTTAAAGAGCAGGCCAATGGGTCATGGGAAAGGAGCCAGTGCATGAGTCAACCGATTACAGTAAGCGAAAATCAACTTCCGTGGTATCGGATGCTCAATGGGTATCATTGGTTTGTGTTTGCGGTCTGCACGCTAGGTTGGCTTTTCGACTGTTTGGATCAGCAGCTTTTTAACGCCAACCGAAAGCCGGCGATGATTGAACTTTTGCGCACCGATCCCAGCGACCCCCGCGTTGACGCCTGGGCCACCTATTCCACCTCCCTTTTGCTTCTGGGGTGGGCCACCGGCGGCATTTTCTTTGGCATTTTAGGCGACCGGATCGGCCGGGCCAAGACGATGGTCTTCACCATCCTGTCGTATTCGCTTTTTACCGGTCTGACGGCCTTTGCCGTCTCCGTGTACGATTTTATCCTCTATCGGTTTTTGTCCGGTCTGGGTGTAGGGGGGCAGTTTGCGGTCGGGGTGTCGCTGGTGGCCGAGGCACTGCCGGACAAAGCCCGACCGCCTGCCCTGGGGATGCTCCAGGCATTTTCGGCCTTCGGCAATATCACGGCGGCCCTGATTGTGATGCTGTTTGAACACCTGGCCGCTACGGGGGTGATTGCCGGCAGCGCCTGGCGATGGGTCTTTGCGGTCGGGATTATTCCTGCATTCCTGGCCGTGCTGGTGATGCTTCGGCTTGAAGAGCCGGCCCGCTGGAAGCAGGCCGTGGCCGCCGGAGAAGCGAAAAAGAAAGCCGGTTCCATTCGGGAGCTTTTCGGCGATCCACGCTGGCGGCGGAACACCATTTGCGGGATGCTGCTGGCGGCTGCTGGGGTGGTGGGTCTGTGGGCCATCGGCGTTTTTTCCAACGACCTGACGCATACGGTGTTTTTGCGAGGCGCTGAGGACAAGGCACGCCGCCAAGGCGAAGCAGAAAAAGACCAGCAGTTTGTGGCTCTTTTGATCCAGCAGGCCAGTTTGGCCCCGGCCAAAGAGAGCTTGCCCAAGGAGACGGCTCTCTTGGGTCTGGAGGCCGACGATCTGGACGCCCGGCTTTTATATGCCGCCGCCCGCAGCTTGTTGGAGGAAAACAAGCCGGTGAATCAGGAATCGGTGCTTCGGCTTTTGGACCAGCCGGCCGCCGATCCGCCCCAGTCGATTTTGGATAAGTTCATGCCTAGTCGAAAGGCTCAGACGCCCCAGGAGCGCGAGCGTCGGGAAGCGTATCTCCGCCACGGGGCCGAAGCCGCCGCCAAGGCCGGCCTGGATCCCAAAACCTTCCTGGCTGCACACGCTCAACATATCATCGACCGGAACAAACAGATCCTCGGCCATGTGGGCTTTTGGCGGAGCATCAACCTGATGTTCTTCAACATCGGGGCCTTTTTCGGGATTTACAGTTTCAGTTGGGTGACGCAGCGTCTGCCGCGTCGGCCGACGTTTGCCATCTTTTTCCTACTGGCCATTTTCAGCACGGCCGCTGCGTTTTTGCTCATGCGGGAGCCGTGGCATTTGTTTGTGCTGGTGCCGCTGATGGGTTTTGCGCAGCTATCGGTCTTTGGCGGCTATGCGATCTATTTTCCGGAGCTATTCCCCACTCGGCTTCGGAGCACGGGCACTTCGTTCTGCTATAACATTGCCCGGTTTGCAGCAGTGCCGGGACCGGCGGTGCTGGGCCTGCTGACGGCGGGGGTGTTTAAGGACTATCCGGAGCCGATGCGGTATGCCGGTGTTACTATGTGCGCCTGTTTCCTAGTGGGGCTACTCACCTTGCCGTTTGCCCCGGAAACCAAAGATAAACCATTGCCGGAGTAGCCAGGACCTAATCGGAACCGGTGTGGTTTGGCGGGGGGGAGGACTGGTGGGGATTGGTAGGGGCGGGTTCGGTGGGGACTTCCAACATCTCTGCCTCTGGCGGGGTAAGTCCTGTTGGTCGAACCGGGGCCGGGGTCGAAGACAAGCCGCTGCCTTCACTTCCTCCGACGGTTTTTCCGGCCAGCCAAACCGCCGCCGGGGCCGACTCCCGAAACATTCGCAGAGCAAAGCTCCATAAGCCGACCACCACCAGAATCACCCCTGCCCCCGCCGCCAACGCATAGCCGACCAATTGCTGCCGAAGCTCCCGCAGAGTCTGACCGATCGCCGTCTCGTAGGATTCCTGGACGATAACCAACCAGCCGGTCGGCCGACCGGCCCATAGCACCGGCTCCATTTCCGCCAGCCAACGGCGCTGGTAATATTCGCCGCCTGGCAATTGCCCTGCCGGGTCTTCATACCAACAGCGTCGCTGCCAGGTGTTGGGCAGGGCCTCCGGGGTGATCACCATTTGGCTAAACTCTTTGGGGATTTTCGGTTGGGCGGGGTCTCGGGATTGGAACAGGGGATGTTCCAGGATTCGACCGGGATGTTCTGGGGTAGGTTCTTCGACCAGCACGGCGAATTGATGGGGTTTGGCGTGCAGTTCTACCAGGGCGCCCACTCCGACCGTCAGGCCCGCCACGCCGAGAAACCGGCCGTTGGGATTTTGGCGGATCGGCGTGGAGACGGCCACATTCCATCGGCCGGTAGCTTCGCTCTGGTAGGCGGCGGACATTTGGGTTTTTTGCAGATGCTGGCCCGGCCCGGCACGCCATCGGCGATCTGGCATATCCGTGGGTCCGCCGTGGAAATAGCTTCGCCAGGCGTAGTTTCGGCCGATGGTAACGACATCCGCCTCTTCCGGTGCGCGGGCGATTTGGTTGCCCAGGGGATCATCCAGAAACCAACTGTTCACCTGTTTGCCCACTTGCATTTCCGGCGGGATGGCCCGCTCGAACGCCTCTTGGAGTTTGCGGCGCTGCGGGTGATGGCGGAGCTGATGGGCCAATTGCTGGAGTTCGGCTTCGGGCAGGTCCGGGTCGGCCAGGCGTTGGAGGATCGGCTCTAACTCGGGATGCTGGATGGTTTCCTGAAAGACCGTCAAAAACTCTTGGGATTCCAGGATGCGCTGGACGGCCCGGTAGCGGCGGGCCACCTCGGCCGCCGTAGTTCGGGCGGCATATTGGGCGGCAAACTTGTTGCTCTCCAAGGCCCGTTGGATCAGGGCTTCTTCGGACCGCTGCAAAGCGGCGGTAGCTCCTTGCCAGGCAAAAAAACTCACCACCAAAAGCAACAGCACCGGCCCGAGCGCTCCGACCAAAAGCATCGGCCGACGATGCCGACGTAATTGCCGGGCCTGCAAGGCGTCCAATACCGCCTGCACATTGGGAAATCGTTTTTGCGGATCGATGGCCAAACAGCGGTCGATAATGTCGGCCAAATCCCGGTCCACGCCCGGCGTTTGCCGATGGGCCGTCGGCCGGGGCGAATGGCGAAGCCAGCGCCGATACAAGGTCAGGCGTTCCACCAGATTCGGCGCTTGCTCCAATTGGCGTAAAATTTCCGGCGTCCGATAGGGCGGGCTGCCGGTCACCATGCAATACAGCAAGGCCCCCAGGGCATAGACATCCCACCGGGCGTCCGGCGTTGCTTGCAGGTCCGCCTGCTCCGGGGCCATGTAAAACAGCGTGCCTAAAGCCGGGGCCTGCTCGTGCGAAAGCCGAGACTGGCCGAAATCAGCCAGCCGAGGCCGACCATCCTGGTCCAGCAAGATGTTGGCCGGTTTCAGGTCGCAGTGGAGCACCCCTTTGCCGTGGGCATGGAGCAGGCCTACCGCCACATCGTGAAAAAGCCCAACAGCCTCTTCGACCGGCAGCAGCCCTTTTTCGAGCCGATCGGCCAAGGAGCCTTGCTCCAAGTATTCCATGATGTAATAGGGCGGCGAGGCGTCCCAGCCTACGCCGATCAGTTGGACCACATACCGATCGGCAAATAGGAAGGCCAGCTTTTCCACTTCCCGGGACAACAAGGCCCAGTCGAGGCCGCCGCGATGGGCGTAGAATTTGATGGCCACCCGTCGGCCCGTATTCCGCTCCAGGGCCACCCAGACCTCGCCATAGGCGCCCACGCCCAGCAGTCGCTCCGGCTCATAGCCGGGCACGTCCACCGGCGGCCGCGCCCGACGTAGGCTCATCTGCTGCGCCTGGCGCTGTTCGGTTCGACTTTGGGGGATGGTGGCTTCGTCGCTCATACCTCCAGTATAGCAAATCGCCGCCGCCGCCAACTACCAGCCCAAACATCCCCAGCCCCTTTCCTCGCTCTCCTTGGCAACCATCGGCGCGTTTTCCCTGAGTTTTCGGCCCAAAATCTTGACAATCCACTCTGCCTCAACCATGCTACCTTCTATACCGGACTGAATAGAGGATAAAACCACTTTCTTTCCTTACAAAGGAGCAGAAACCATGCGGGTCTTTGACACCGGGGGGCAAGTACGGCGATGGCTAGTGGTTTTGGGGCTGGCCGGTTTGGTCGGGGCAGTTTGGTGGGTCAGCCGGAGTTGGTCGGGTCAGCCGGCTTCGGCCCCCTCTGCGCCGGCCGGACCGACAGAGGTGCGGGTGCTTGTGGCCTATTACAGCTTGCGCGGCTCTACGGAGAAAATGGCCGCCGCGGTGGCCGAGGGCGCACGCTCCGTGGCTGGTGTAACCGTACAAATGAAAAAGGTCGAGGAGGTAACCAAGGAAGACCTCCAGGCAGCCGACGGATTGATCCTGGGCTGTCCTACCTATTTTGCCAACATTCCCGGCAAAATGAAGGTAGTGATCGACGATTGGAACTGGAAGTGGAAGGTGGATTTCACGGACAAGGTGGGTGGGGCGTTTACCACCGGCGGCGGACTGACCGGAGGAAAGGAGTTTACGATTACCTCGCTGCTTCTGTTTATGATCAACCATCGGATGCTGGTGGCCGGCCCCCTGTACGAAGATGAAGAAGGGGAAGACAAATGGGGCGAACTGGGTGCATCGGCCGCCACCGGTCCGCTAGACCCCGGCCTGAGCGAAGCGGAACTTTTCACCGCCCGACGCCTTGGACACCGCATTGCCCAGTTGGCCAAAAAACTCCATCGCCAACCGTAACCTCCATCGCCAACCGTAACGGCCGTCTCCATTGCTCGTGGTGGAGATCGAAATTTTCCCTGCGATACTTGCCTAGGCACAGAGATTCGATTAGATTACACAAAGTAGCCTTCCCGAATAATTTTCCTCTAGGATAGATATCCTTAACCTACCTGGTTTACGCCCCGCCTGGGATTAGACCTTTCCGAGTTCGTTTGTTGATCCTTTTGCTGAATCCTCTTGCTGAAGAAAGGAGCCCGACGATGTGGAAGCGACTGATTGTTGCGAGTGTGTCGATGGCGTTGCTGGTGGGGATGGTTCTGGGCCTGCAAGCAGCCGAAAAGCCGAAACTAAAGGCCCTGATCATCGACGGCCAAAACGGCCACGATTGGAAATCGACAACCCCGGTGCTCAAAAAGATACTAGAAGAGACTGGGCTATTTCAGGTGGATGTAGCCACCTCGCCGCCCAAGGGGGCCGATATGAGCGGCTTTAAGCCGAACTTTGCCGCCTATGATGTGGTGGTCAGCAACTACCAGGGCGACTCCTGGCCCGAAGAAACCAAAAAGGCCCTGTTGGATTATGTGGCGGGCGGCGGCGGATTGGTCATCTATCATTTCGCCTTGGCCGCCTTCCCCGACTGGAAAGAGTGGAACGAGATGATCGGCCTGGGCGGCTGGGGCGGCCGGAATGAAAAACATGGCCCCTACGTCTATTGGCAGGACGGCAAGATCGTCCATGACAATTCGCCCGGCCGAGCTGGCGGCCACGGCCCCGCTCAGGAATTCGTCCTGGATGTCCGTTGCCCGGATCATCCGATCATGCAGGGCCTGCCGCCCCGCTTTGCCCACGTCAAAGACGAGCTGTACGGTTGGCTTCGCGGCCCGGCCAAAAATCTGACGGTCCTTGCCACCGCCTTTGCCCCCAAAGAAAAAGAAAAAGGCGGTTCCGGTCGGCATGAACCGCTGCTATTTACCGTCCAGTATGGCAAAGGTCGGGTGTTCCAGAACGCCCTAGGCCATACGCCCAAGGAACTAAAGAGCGTGGCCTTCATCGTAACCTTCCAGCGTGGCTGTGAATGGGCCGCCACCGGAAAAGTCACCCAACCGGTCCCGGCCGACTTCCCCGGCCCCGATAAACCCTCCGTGCGAGAGTAACCCAGCCCGGAAACTTTCCGAACAGGCTCTCCAACCATTTGCGGAAACCGTCGTTCCTGATACCGCCGGATTTCTGAACCTTCTTGGGCTATAGGGAACGACGACTTTGGACCTTTCTTGGCCAGAAGGAGGGCATTTTCTGCCCTCTCTTCGGGCATATAGATCGTCCCCGTTTTTTCCTTCCCCAAAAAAAGAGGCTCTCGGATGAATCGGATGAAATCGGTTTTCACGCGGTGGTCGGTTTTATGCCTTTCGGTTTCCGGGATAATAGGGTGTGGTGTATGGGTGAAAACCATTTCGACAGTCCTGGCCGCTGAAGCCGCGCCACAAGCCCCGGGCTTCCAGGCCGTCTTCAACGGCTCGTTTGACCAGGACCGAGATGGCGACGGCGTTCCGGACGGCTGGGCAACCGCCGGCCGAAGAGGCGTGGTGCAGAAACTCACCCAATTTACCGATCCCCAGCGGGGCAAGGTGGCCCGATTGCAATGCACCCAGTTTGAATCCGGTTTTCCCGACAGCCATGCCATGCTCGCCCAGTACGATCGGGTGGCGGTGCAGCGAGGTCAGTGGTATCAGGTGCGGCTCTGGGCCAGGGCCGAAAACTTTGAGGCCGGCGCCGTCTCCATCAGTTTGGTCAACCGCCGTCAGTGGGCCTCTGCCGGCCTGGAGGAATCCTTCTGCCCGACAGAGCGATGGGAAGAGTTTACGTTTTTCTTTCAGGCCCGCCAAAACCTCCGGGCCGAAGATGGCCGACTGCAAATCTGGTTCACCGGCGTCGGAACGCTCTACCTGGATGATGTGGAAATCACGCCGATCAAAGAGTTTCGGCTCCAACGGCAGCCTCTGCTCAGTTGGCCTGGGCAGGGCAATATCATTCCCAACAGCAGTTTTGAATGCGGCGGGGCTGGCTGGGGATGTTTTGCCCCGGATGTGCCGTCCTGGGGCGGGGCGCTGTTTCAGCGCCTTGGCCAGCTAGACAGCAGCCAGGCCCACCACGGCCAGCACTCCTGGCGATTGGAGCTCCGCCGGGAGGGACTGCCGGTGAGCTATTTCGACTATTTCGATCCGTCGGCTGCTGGGCTTCAGTGTGTGGTGCTTGCCCATGAAGGCTGGGTGCCCGCTGAGGTGGGCAAAAAATATGTGCTTTCTGCCTATGTACGGAGCGATCCGCCGGATTTGCCGGGCCTGCTTCTGATCCGCCATGCCGATGGCCCGATGGTCTCCCAGCCCTTTACCGGCGCCGAAAAATGGACAAAAGTAGAACACACCTTCACCGCCCAGCGACCTTTCTTCTGGGCCGGCCTGGGAATTGATCTTCGCCGCAGCCAACATCCGGGCGGACGGCTCTGGATCGACGCCGTCCAACTCCGGCCGGTTCCTGCTCCAGCCGGGCCGTCGCCTGGGCAACCAGAGACGAAAATCGCCGATCACCAACCTCGCCACCCGGTGGAAAGCACCGTAGAAACGGATCGGGCTGGGAATATCTTTACCGATCCGGCCGCCGGGTTGGCCTTCCGTCTGCGGGGCTATAACGCCGGTCCCCAACCGGCCCTTTTGCGGGGCCAACTCAGCATCACCGATTACCTGGACCAGCCGGTCTGGCAACAGCCGGTAGAACTTTCCCTGCCCGCCGGGCAATCGGTGCAGAAAGACTTTACCGGTGTTTTGCCCGGCCGATTGGGATTTTTCCGCATCCGCTGGAAACCGGACAACGCAGAGGGACAATCGCTCCGGGCGGCCGTTATCCAGCCATACCCGGCCGGCCAAGATAGCGCCTTCGGCATGAATCATGCGTTCAGTTGGGAGTTTTTGCTCCACCTGGGCCATCAGGCCGGGCTTTGCTGGTGGCGGGATTGGTCCTGCCAATGGCGCCTGGTGCAACCGGCCGCCGGGGCGCCGTTTGATTTTTCGATCCCCGACGGCCAAATCCTCCGGGTGCTCCGGGCAGGCGGCCAAGTGCTAGTGCTTTTACCGTTTCCTACCGCCCCGTGGGCTACTGATGTGGATCCGGAAAAGGTGCGAGCCCACACTCAGGGCCAAGATTATCTTTTCCGCCGCACGCTGACGGCCATGAAACCCCGCCGTATGGACCTGTTTTCCGAGTACGTCCGGCAAACGGTTCGCCACTATCAGGGCCGGATTACCGCCATCGAAATCCTAAATGAACCTTTATATACAATCTATGCCCTGCCGCAGTCCTTTGGTTACGGAACGGCCGATTATATCGAGATGCTTCGCACGGCCTACCAGGCGGCCAAATCGGTGAATCCAAATTGCCTGGTGGTCGGTGGCATCGGCGCGTGGCCGGACAGCCGATTCGTTCGGGAGTTTATCGAGCAGGACGGCCTGCGATGGTGCGATGTGATGGACCTGCACATGTATCCCCATGCCGGGGCGCCGGACGCCTATGAAAAGGCTTACTGGGAATGCTGGCAGCGGATGCAGGCCCGGCAGCAGGCTAAACCGATCTGGATGACCGAACTGGGCATTTACGCCGACGACGACCCGGCGGTTCTGCCGTTTCGGGCCGGCGATGCCGCCATGAGCCGATCGCAACGGCCTGATGAACTTCGGGCCGCCGCCGATCTGGTGAAGTTTGCCGCCGTGCTCGGCTCGGCCGGGGTGCAAAAAATCTTCTACCATGCCGGCATCTGCGGGGCATGGAACGAATCGTCGGCCGGCAATGTCTTTTTTGAATACGGCGGAGCGCCGCGGAAGATGTATGCGGCCCAGGCCGCCCTGGCCCGACTGCTTGGACCGCAGTTTACCTTCCTGGGCAAATGGACCGAACCGGCCGGCCTGCAGGCGTTCCGTTTCCGCACCGGCGACGGCAAAGAACTGGTGATCCTCTGGCGTCGCACCGGCCAGATCGAACTGCCAATACCCGCTGGTTACCAGGCCCTGGACCTGATGGGCAATCCCATGGTGCAACCTGCACTACGGGTGGGAACCATTCCTGTATATTTGGTAAAGTGATCTCTTTTCTCCAAAGGAGATTTTTCCATGCAACGAGTTGTCTGCGCCCCAGTTGGATTCCTCAGCGGAAAGGCGAAGAAGACGGTTCAAGGTCTCGTGTTTTGTGTGGGTTTTGGTTTGGCCGTTCTGGCGGTGGGAGCGGCGGACCTGTGGGCGGGCCAGCCACCGTCTCTGCCGCCCACCCATGTCTTCCAGCAAGACGGCAAATGGCATCTGGAGAACAACTACCTTAAAGTTTCCGTCGATCCGAAGACCGGCGTCTGGGAGGTGCTGGATAAAAGGATCAACCATGTCTGGCCTTCGGTTGCCGAATGGAAGTCCGGGGAGGATCGGCTGCAAAAGATTTCGGCCGACCAGAAGGCCGGGCTGTTGCGCTGGCAGATGCCGCTTTTCTGGAAGGAAAACAAGCCGCAGTCGGTGCAGGTAACGCTGCACCTGCCGGCCGACAAAGCGGAACTGAACGTCGAAGTCGATATGCCGGACCGCTCCGTCGGGATGCCCAACAGCCGATTTTGGGAGCCGCTCCTGTGCACGGACGAGGATGGGGTGATTGCGGTGGCCGACTATTGCAATGGACATTTATATCCTATTCGCCATGAGAACCTGCCCCGGCGATGGTTCAGGATGGATCGGCTGGATATGCCTTGGGTGGGCCTTACGGACCTGAAAACCGGCCGAGGGTACATGGTCATTCTCGAAACCAACGACGACGGACAGATCGAGTTCCGAAAGTTTGCCTACCAGAACGTTTCGGTTTGGGCCCCGCAGATTTGGTGGCACCCGAGCATGGGTCAGTTCGGCTATCCGCGAAAGATAATATACTTTTTTACAGACCAAGGCGGGTATGTAGCGCTGGCCAAACGGTACCGGGCCTATGCAGCCAGCCAGGGCCTGATTGTGCCGTTTTCGGAGAAGCTCAAAGCCAATCCGGAATTGCGGCGTCTTTTCGGGGCGCCGGATGTCTGGGGCGGGGCGGGCCTGGGGTTTGCCCAGGAGGCCCATCAGGCGGGCATCCGCCGGATGATCCTGCACGGGCGGTTTCCGCCGGACCAGATGCGTAAGATCAACCAGTTGGGGTATCTGACGAGCGAATACGATAACTATACAGATATTCTCCCTGTCGATAGTGAAGACAAAATCGACCGTTCCCACGACCTCATCCCGCAAAGCGTGGTCTTGCAGGCAGACGGCCAGCGGATGAAGGCCTGGCTCACCTTCGATAAAAAGACGCAATTCATGAAGCGGTGCCCGGCCCTGTGGGTTCGGACCGCCAAAAAGGACATTCCCAAGGTGTTGGCTGAGTATCCTTTTTTAGGCCGGTTTATTGACGTAACTACGGCAGAAAGTCTGTACGAATGTTATGACCCGGCCCATCGGCTCACCCGCGCCGAGAAGCGGCAGTGCGGCCAGGAGCTTTTGGGTTATGTGCGTTCGCATCGGCTGGTGGTCGGCGGCGAGCATGGCATCTGGTGGGCGGTGCCGCACGTGGATTACTTCGAAGGGATGATGAGCGGCGCCTATCACTTCTGGCCTGCTGGGCATCTGAAACAGCCGAAATCCAAAGAGGAAACGTTCGACAGCCCTTGGGGCCATAAATACGGCAATTGGGCAACGTATGCCACTTGGGATATCGGCCATCGGTATCGGGCGCCGCTTTGGGAACTGGTCTTCCACGACTGCGTGGTGACCACCTGGTACTGGGGCGATTCGAGCGATTTTCTGCTGCAAGCCGCCCCGGAAATTACCCCCAAAAAAGACGCCTTCAACATCCTCTACGGAACGATCCCGCTTCTTTGGGCCGATCAGCAAAAAGGCGCCTGGCACAAAAACCGAGAAGTGTTCCTTCGCACCTATCGGAACACATCTATTTTGCATGAAGTGATCGCCGGCACGGAGATGCTCACCCACGAGTTTGTAACGCCGGATCGAGATGTCCAAAAGACCACCTTTTCCGACGGCGCCGTGGTCATCGTCAACTTCGGCGAAAAACCTTATGAACTGCAGGCCGACGGCCAGCGCTGGCTCCTGCCGCAGAACGGTTTTTACGTCAAAGGCCCGAAGATCGAGCAGCGGATGGTGCTTCAGGACGGCAAAACCATCACCACGATCCGCTCTACCGACTACCAACACCAGGAAGAGCGGTAACGTAAGCCCACCTCAGCGAAACCCGGCCCGCCAAAAAACCATCTCCATAAAGGCCGGAGGCTAGCAAGTTTCACGAAGCGGCGTTAGGGGACGGCGGCCGACGGGAAAATATGGTCAGTCCTTCGCTATGGCACGGCCAGCGGGGCGAAAGCAGACTGACCAAATATCCAATCCCGAAGCAGGCGGCAATGCCGATCGCGCCATAGACATACCCTTGCACCGGCGTATAAAAGGCGACCAGGAGCACGACGGCCAGGCCGCCTACAATACCCGCCCAGGCGCCCAGGCCGTTGGTCCGCCGCGAAAACAGCCCCAAACAAAACAACCCGCCCAGCACCCCCATAAAAAGCCCCAGGACAGCCAAAAACTTGTCCCATAGGGAACGTATGTCTGGGTTAACGAAATAGACGCCCAGTCCCACCCCGATCAGGCCCAATAACAGAGTCAACCAGCGGGCCAAACGCAGATAGGCCCCTTCGCTCCGTAGCACCCGCAGCGGCCGGATAAAATCTGTAAGTACCGTAGCGGCCGTGCTATTCATGCTGGCCGAGACGGTCGATTGAGCGGCGGCTAGTATCCCGGCCAAAATCAACCCGGCGAGCGGCCCGGGCAACTCCTGACTAACAAAAAACGGCAGGATTTGATCCACATGGCAACTAGGGTCCAGCCTCTCCGGTCGGCATCGATAAAATAGATAGAGCCCTGTTCCCAAACTGAAAAAAAGCAGGGTGCTCGGGATGGAAATCAGAGCATTGGTCCAAATGGCCCGGGCAGCCTGTCGGCGGGTTGGGGTGGTGAGATACCGCTGGACGACTGCCTGATCAGATATATAGGAAGCCAGGTTCTGGCCGAACGCCCCCAGCACCACCGCCAAAAGCCCCAACTGCGCACTCACCAAGTCCCCGTGGAGATTGGCCAGGCGCAGTTTTCCCTCCGACCAGGCGGTTTGGACCGCTTCGGCCAATCCGCCCGGCAATCCCATCCAAAGCATTGCCAAACACACCACCGCCCCGCCCAGAAGCACCACGGCCTGGATCGCATCGGTCCAAATCACCGCCGTTACTCCGCCCAACGTGCAATAGACCACCGTAATCAGCCCGATTAGCAGCACACACCAGCGGCCGTCCCAACCCAACATGGCGGCCAAGGCCAGACCAGCCAAGGTTATCACAATGCCCATCCGGCACAGATGAAACAGCGTAAACGCCCCGCTGCCAAATAGCCTTGCCCCCAGATGAAACCGCCGCTCCAGATATTCATAGGCGCTGGTGGCGTCGATCCGCCGGAAAAAGGGCATGGCCCCATACACCGCAATCGGCGCCACCGCCACGATCATCAAATTCCCTACCGCATACACCCAATCCTGTGCGTAGGCCTTGGCCGGGATGCCCGTGTAGGTAATCGAACTGAGCATGGTGGCGTAGATGCTCAGGCCGGCCAACCACCAGGCGATCTGCTGGCCGCCCCGAAAGAAGTCATTGGTGGAGCGGTTTTTCAGGGTGAAATAGACGCCGATAGCCAACATGCCGCTCAAATAGGCCGCCAGCACGACCACAGCCGCCCGGCCCACTTGCATAGAGCGTCGTACCGGCTGGATCAGCCAAATCTGCGGGCTTCGCTCTCTGGGCCGCACCTCACCGCTGGCCAACACAAAACCATTCCCCCAGCCCACGATCGGACTGCACAGTTGATTGGCCGGCAATTTTGGTCCAGCGGTCCACGTGTTGGTGATCGTATGATAAAGCCAGGATTGCAGGGGAAAACCAGGATGCCGATCCTGAAGTCGCTCAATTTGGTCCCACAAGGCGCCCGGATCACCGCTGAGGATGGCTAGATGCGATGGACCTAACGGTATGGCACTACCGGCCATCCAGGGCTGCGGCATGTCGGCCCGCCGACGCCACCCGGGCGATCTATTGTGGGTTATAGGCGTCCCTTCGGAACCTGCCGACGCGGTCGGCTCCGATCCAGCAACTGCGCCCGCCGGTTCCGGGCCGCTAGCGGCAAAGGCCGCCCAACGCTCCTTTTGATACCGCTGGGGAGAAAATTCATATACATCGGCCAATGGGATAATCCGCTTACCGGTCGGGTCTTCCGGATCCGCCCGGCGACCGCCCATCAGATACACGCACACCTCGAAGCCATTGTGCTGGGCGGCCACCATGGCTAGACTTCGGGGCGGCCCCGGCCAACCCGGCAATCGCTCCCAGCCGACAGGACCATCCGAAGGGTAAGCTCTGTCCGGTTTAGCAGGTCCCAGGTCGAGCCTGCCCAGGTCCAATCGCCAAAACCGCACCGTAGCCGAGGGGAGTCTCAGCCCGCTTTGCCCGCCCGCCAAATACACGTGCTGGCTGAGCAGGACGGCGCCGGCATAGGCGGTCGGCTCTGGCAAAGGCGGCAAATGGCGGATGTCCACCGATTGCCGATCCGGGTCCCAGGTTAACAGAAGCACTTCGTCGAAGACCGTTTGGCCGTCTTCCCCACCTATACACAGCAGGCCACTCGGCGTACTGACCGAGGCCCCATAGGCCACCCTGTGCGGCAACCGAAATGGCCCATACCAACGAACCCCCTCCGCCCTCTGCTGCTGGAGCACCCAGATGCGGTCTTCATAGTGTTTGGGAGCCTGCCAGCGATTTTCTGGGGGGAAATTGGCCCCGCCGGCGATGATCAGGGCGCCCTGATGCACGCCGACAAACGCCCCGGCCACGCCCAGCGGATCCGGCAAATCGGGCAACCGCCGCCAAAGCAAACAATTCTGGGTAGGCAAGGATGGTTGATCTGCGAGGGCGTCTGCCGGACTTTCCGGTTCCTCCGGATGCGCCCCGTCCAATCCACCGGCCAAGACCAGCAGGATCGTCAGGCCCGTGAGAAACATCCCCACGGACGACGGGGATCTTTGGCGGGCAGAGGGCAGAAAGGCCATGAAGTCGGCTCGGCCAATCGGCTGCCCCGGCCATCGCTTCGGCAGACCAGACGGTTTTGGACAGGTATTTCTCATCACAGGCATCAATGCACCGGACAGTATGCCCGCCCTTTTTAGGAAAGGCTGCTTCCTCAGGGCAATACAGCGGGTTTCCGTTTAGATCGGCACCAACGGACGGCTGGCAGGTTGCGGGCCAAGGTTTGGATGAGATGGGTTTTCTGCTGGGCCGAAAGGTTCCGAAGCGGCGGCCGGGCTGGGCCGCAGTCGATGCCAACCCATTCCATCACCGCCTTAAAGGCAGCCAAAATATGGCCTCCGGAGTCCCGACAAAGATCGATCATCCGACAGGCTTCCTGTTGGAGTTGCTCGGCCAGCGTCTGATCGCCCTGCCGGTACGCTTCCATCAGCGTCTGATACAATGGGGCGGCGAAGTTATAGGTGCTGCCCACCGCACCGCGGGCGCCGGCCTGCAAACCGCTCAGCAACAGTTCATCCCGACCAAAGAGGATGTCCAACGTTTCATCGGCGCCCACGGCCGACCGGTACTCCGCCAAATCTTCGTGCGTGAATTTCACCCCGGCAAAATGGGGAATCCTCTCCCTGGCCCGTCGGATAAACTCCGGTACCGAAACCGACCCCCCGGTCATCGACGGAATGTAGTAAAAATAAAATGGCAGTTCCGGGGCCGCCCCGGCAATCGCCGCACACCAACCCAGCAAATCCTCCAGGCTTTCCGGTCGGAAAAAACACGGAGGCATGGCACTTACGGCATCAGCGCCAACAGTCTGGGCGTGCTCGGCCAACTCCTGCGCCTCGTCCAGACAGTTGTGCCCCACGTGGACGATCACCCGCAGCCGACCGTTGGCCGACCGGGCCCAGGCCTCGGCAAGCTCTTTGCGCTCCTCGGTCCGTAGCGAGAGACTTTCTCCGGTCGTACCGGCTACAAACACCCCCTGCAATCCATTGTCGATCAAAAAGGCGGCATACTCGTCGATCTTCTGGAGGGCCAATCGCCCTTGCAAGTCAAAGGGGGTAAACACCGCGGCAATCAGCCCTTTGGTTTTCGGTTGGTTTGTCATAAGTATTCCAAAACTTGTCGCTTCGTTGTTTCGTAACATTTCAGCGGAATGGAGTGACCTTTCTTGTCATCCCCGCGAAAGCGGGGATCCAGGCTTCTATGAGATGGCTACTTTAGAATTTCTCCGAAGGAGTCACCCAGGATGCCTGGATTCCCGCTTGCGCGGGAATGACAACGTGGGGCCAATTTTGCTCTAAAATAAGCCTCCTCTGCATTCGGCTAAAATGTTACCTACTTTCTTTAGAATCTTCTCTGACTATCTACTTTATAGCCGAGGCTCCTGGAATTCTAACCTACCCACCTGTTTGAGGAACCACCAAGGAAGAAAAAATCTCCCCTCTCTACCGAAAGAGGCGAACAAACCCAAAAGAAAAGTGGCCTCTATAGTCCTAATCTCTTGGCCGGGATGCGGGCTAGGCTGATCCGCTCATATGCGTGTTTCTGGCCCCGCTCATAGAGACATAGCACCGTACCGTCCGGGAGAACCGCCAGGCAGCTATACGCCGCCGGCCCAGGCCAAAGGAGCTTCGCCACCGGCCAGGTTTTCCCCTCGTCAAAACTGATCCGAAGGGTCATGTTCTTGCGATCTTTCGGATCGGCCGGATTGGAAAATAGGATCACATTTTTACTGCCCGGTCGGTTCGGATCGGCCAGGCTGTACCGCCGGATGCTGGCCTGGCAGATCGGTTCGACTAGGGCGGCGTCGTAAGAAACCGGCGACCAACTCAGGCCGCCATCTGAGCTATAAGCCACCGCCCGGCATGGGTGCTGCCGGTTGTAATTTCGCATATTGAGCAAAAGCCGACCATCGGCCAGTTCCACTACTTCACATTCGTCGGTTTTTTGAGGGGCCGATCCTCCCAGACGCCAGGTCTTTCCGCCATCGTCGCTATAAATCACATGGGAGGCATGCTCATCGGCGCTGATATGATCGCACGGAATCACCAGCCGACCAGTGCGAAGCTGAATGCCGCAGCCCGGTCCGGTGGCATACCAGGTCCACTCCGGTTTCTTGACCTGCTGGGTGATTTCGACCGGTTTAGCCCAACTCCGCCCGTCATCGGTGCTATGGGTAACCCAAACCGTTCGGGTCCCTTTGCTTTTACGGGCTACGATCTGCCCCTCCGAATCCTCCCCCAGGTTATGCGTCATCAGGAGCCAGATCGTGCCGGTTTTCTGATCCACCACCGGGCAAGGGTTGCCGCAGGTATTCGGACCATCGTCCCAGACGATCTGTTGCTTGGAAAAGCTCCGGCCACCGTCTTCGCTCCGCTTGACCAACAGGTCAATATCGCCGCTATCGCTTCGGCCGTGTTTTCGGCCTTCGCAAAAGGCAAGCACGGTGCCTTTCGGTGTAACAATAACCGACGGGATTCGGTAGGTGTGGTAGCCGTCTTGGCCGGAAATATACACATCCACCTGCTCAATGGCTTTATGGATATCTTCCACGGAAGCGGGGCTATTTTCGGAAGGTTGCTCTTCCGAGGCTGTGCAAAACCCCAGACCTTCCAAGGAGCCGATGGGTCTCAACTCTCCCGCCCAGATACCCTGGCCCTTTTTTTCACCGCTTCCCGGCGATCCAAGCCAACAGCATATCACCCCTACTGCCACCAAAACCACCGTTTGCTTTAGGGATGATCCATGAGGCATGAAACATCCTCCTGTGCAACGTAATGCCGTAACTCAGTTAGTCTGTCAGACTGACCTTTGGTACCGTCTGGGCAGACGCCGTTCCAGGAACATGGTACCGTCTTGTTCGCAGACGGTGTTACAAAACACAAGGCGTGCTCAATTCGTTTTTCCGCACTCGCAACTCTTTTTACCATTAGAATTTACTGCTGTCGATGGCCTGGCCGTCTTTGCGGTTGCCCAACAGCACATGGATGTTTGGGTCAAGACTGTAGGACATCGGCCGGACCGAGCCGTCGCAAAACACCACGTTCCAGCCGCCCGGATGAGGACTGCCAAAACTAAACCGGCCGCAAAAGCCCGGTCGATCCTGCATCGGCTGATCTGTTGTGAGCGTATTGCAGAGCACATCCCGGTCATCGCCGACATACATCGACTCATTATCGGAGCTATCCGCGCCGTTCTGGTAGTTATCCGGGCAAAGGTACTTTTCGCCGGCCAGATAGGTGTTGCTAGAACCGTCGGGGATAGTGCTTACCTCGCTGATTTGGTAGAGGATACCGTTCAGGTCCCAGCCGCTCTGGTACATCCAGCCTGTAAAGGTTTCATATTGGGCTAAGGAGGTAGGCGAATAGGAGCTACCGGCGCTTCCGGTGCGTGCGCCGGCGTTGCCGCAGTAATCGCTTCGGGCCGCCCCGCCGGGCGAGTCCATGTTGTAGGCCCACACGTAGCCGGTGTCCGGATAGACGATGGCTCGCCGCCGGCTGGGGCAGTTCATGATGACCAGCGGCGTTCGCACCATCCGGCGTGCGCCGTCTTTCTGGGTACTGGTTACCGTATTGGGATCGTTATCCCTGGGCATGTTATAGACGGTTTCTTGTTCCATGAAGGGCAGGATGCTGTAGATCCATCCGCCCGACTGTTTGCGTCCAAAGCCGCGGTCCGGATCGCCCACCCAACGAACTCCCCACCCACCGGAAGGAAACGCCCCATGGGCGGCCTCGTGCTGGAGGCAGGCCAGACCGATCTGCTTGAGATTGTTGGCGCATTGGGTTCGGCGGGCTGCCTCCCGCGCCGATTGCACCGCCGGCAACAGGAGCGAAATCAATATCCCAATGATCGTAATGACGACCAATAGCTCCACCAGCGTGAAACCGCGCACCGTTGGCTCGCCCCCGGCGTTTGACACCCTGAATCCGCCAACGGCCCTCATCGTAGTCCGGAAAGACATGCTTTACCTCCTTGAAAAGGAAGCCGGGGAGTTTATCGACGCTGGCTTATACCTGGCCAAGTTATTTCGGGTTAGCCGGTGCGGCTTTTCGCCGCCAAACCACAGCCAACCAGCCTGCTAGCCCCAGGAGCAAAAGCGCCGCCGAAGCCGGCTCCGGCACCATCGCCGCATCAAAACCCTGAAGGCCCTTTGTATAGAGATAGCGAATTTCCTCCGGCGTCAGGGCACGGTCCCAAATGGCAAAATCGTCGATCCAGCCTTGGAACGGCGCCTCGTTGGTGCCTCGCCGTCCCAAAAGGAGAGGATATGACCAAATGATCGTGCTACCAGGAATCAATTGGTCGGTAACCGCCCCTTTGGGCGTGGCCACCAACCACCCCTCATTGCTGCCGTTCAGGTAGCCGCGGATGGTGTTCGTCTGCCGGTCCAGCACCATGGCCACATGGTACCACTGATTTGTACTGGTAATGACATCCGGGATATATTGGCCGAACCGGTCGTTACTTCCGCCGCCGACTTGCTGGCCACGGACAACCAGATCATCTCCATCCAGCCAGATGCTCCAGCCCACATCACTGGAGCTTGCATTCCATTTACTGGCCAGGAATTGAACCCCGGTGGTGCGCCCCGGCTTAAACCAGAGCGACACGGTATAACCATCCGGTCCAGGGTCCAGCACATCGCCGAAACTTACGTAATTGGAATCCGAACCGCTAAAGTAGAGCGCTTCAGCAAGTTTACCCGGCTGCACCGGCACCGAGCCGTTGATCGTGCCGTTTTGCGGGGTACCGGCCGTGTCCAAAACGGTGGTGCCGCTTACATCTCGGCTATCGCCGGTAGCGTGCAGTCGCAGGTTATTGGCCAGCGGATAGTCGTTGATCCTGGGCGGGCCGGAGACAAAGTACTTTGTCCACAGATAGTCTTCCACCGTGCGCCGCTCGGGAGCGGAGAGGGCTTTGTTATAGACGAGCACCTCTGCAATGTCGCCCCGAAAGCCTTCGCCCCCACCCGAGGAATTACCTATACGCAGGCGGTTGAATTGGCCGGTGAGCGTAGCGCCGGTGGCTGTGGTCTGTGAGCCGCCGTTGAGCCATTCGGTAACCGGCTGGTTCGATGCCGCCCCATCCCAGACCGCACTCAGCAGATAAAAGGTGTTCACATTGGCGTTAATTCGGGCGCCGACAAATCCGCCGCTGCTGGTGCGAGAATGGCTGACCCACTGGCCGTTCTGATAAAAAGTGCCCCATTGGTTATCCACGTTGTTGACCTGAGCCCGCAGGGCCGCGGTGGTCGCCGTATCGGTGGTTTGGAGGACCATAAACCAACTGAGCGTATTGGTATCTAGACTAGTTCCAAGGCTGTCGCCCCGAGGCGGGCGCCCGGGGCCGTCCCGCAGTACCAGGAGGTTTACCTGGCTGTTGCTTGCCCCGTCGAACCGCAGGGCGGGCAGGCCGTTAATCGCATTGGCTACCAGAATGGGTTTGTTATTGAGCTGTTGGGCCACGTTGTTGCCGGCGGCTGGGCCAATGTCGTCCCACCATTGGACCCGATCCCCCGGCTGGGCTGGAGTAACGCCGTCGTCTTTATACGTGTTCAAAGCAGCATCGAAATGGAGCACCAGGTTGGTGCTGTCGATGGGCAGGATGGCCGCCTGCACACCGCCCGGCCAACCCAGGCCCAACCCGGCAGCCAGCAAAACCAATCCCAACGGCAAACCTCTCAGAGTGCGTCGATTCATGGCACCTCCTCCCAGAAAAGAAAGGATCAAGGTTTTATCCTATCCTCCGAAAATCCCCCACACTTCCGCCCAATGGAGACCCCCTTCCTCTCATCCCCGCAAAAGCTCCCGATCCAGGCTTCTATGAGATGGCTACTTTAGGATTCCTACCAAGGAGCCGCACAGGACGCCTGGATTCCCGCTAGAGCGGGAATGACAACATAGGGGCTTCTGTGGGAAACACACAGAGAAAGGCACAAAGGCGTCTGGATTCCCGCTTGCGCGGGAATGACATTTATGTATGGGCTTTATTTCCAAGGGCTTTATTTCCAAGGGCCTGGTTTCCAATAGGTGTCCTCCCATTTGCCGGAAATGTTCCCGAACATTTATCCCGCTCCGGGTTCCTGCTGGGGCGGATGCGGTGGCTCCCAACGGGTGATTCGTTCCGTTTGGACCTCCGGGCCGGGTTCGACTAATTCCATGTGCAGGGTTTCGTACAAGGGTTCCGGTCGCTGGCCTTGTGCTTGCATGGCCAAAAGACGCCCGATCCGATGCCCAATTTCAATCGGCGAAAGGATCGGCCGGGTATGCACATACGGCGGCTGCTGCTGGCCCGGTTTACGATAGATGCTTCCCACTCCGATCAGAACCTGGGGGGCATCCGGGCCAAGCCGGGCAAGCCCGGCTGCCACGCCATTGGCCAACGGCTCGCTCCGACAGAAAAATCCGGTCGGCCGATCGCCGCCCATTTCCACCAGGCGGACCGTCTCTTCGGCCACACAGGGTTCTTCATGAGGTAAACATCGGACTACTAGGTCCCCTAGCCCGAAACCTGCCTCGATCAACACCCGATGAATGTGGTCCAATACGATATGGTCGCCCGGCAGTACCTGCTGCCGAAACAGCACCACCAGTCGGGTGCAGCCTTTGTGCAAAAAATACCGAACCAAAAGCTCAGCCGTCTCCCGCTGGTCCCAATCCAACGATGGAATCCCTCGAACCGATGGATACGGATGTCCATGGATCACCGCAGGCAGCCCACTGGACTGGATCAGACGCTGGACCCCCAGCGGACATCGCACCAGCACAAACCCTTCCGGTTCGGGAGACTGTAGGGCCTCGGCTACCAGCCGATGAACAATCTCTTGGCTTCCTTCGGTAGAGATAAAATTGAACACCATCTGGGCCCCTGTCAGTTCCCCTTCCATGCCCACCACCACACCGTCAACCAGCACCCCTTCGCTCACCATATAGTCCCGGTGGACCAATACATGCACCCGGCCCAAAGGGGCCGAACGTACCTGGTCCGGCAACTTCGCAATGAACGTGCCTCGACGCTGCCGACGATGCAAAATCCCCCGCTTAACCAGCAGTTGTAAGGCTCGATTTGCCAGCGCACTGCTCACGCCCAAAAGCCGGGCCGTCTGCTCGGTACCCAAATACGGATCCCCAGGCCGAAGACGCCGAGATTGGATGTCGGCTTCCAGTCGGTTGGCTAAATCCAGAATACGTGCAATCTGCATGGAAATCGCGTCCTTTCCAGATTCCGTTCCGACCAGCTCAGGTGGATTTTCCTCGCAATATACCAACAATAATTCTGACAGTCAAGAATTTTTTCTCGAAAATAAAAAATTTTGTTACTATAGGTAATTTATCCCGGTTTTGGGGGATACAAGACGTTTAAGCCACTAATGAACTACCTCTTTGGTGGGGAAATAGTACCGGGAAAAAAATTGTACCATTTTAGCCGAATGCAGTACCTTGTCACTGCCGCGGAAGCGCCAAATCTAGGCTTCTTGCAGCCGCTACTTGGGAGGAATAACAACGTAGCCGCCTCATAGGACCCTGGATTGAGAGCTTCCGCAGGAATGACAATCTGCGAGGGACCGCCGCTAGAGCGGCAGTGACATTTCTGCCGGAAAAATCTCGGGTTTTTGTTAGGAAAATCCGCGAACTTCTGCACTCGGCTGAATAATTACGAGAATTTTAGTCATTTAGAAGGGGTCTCGACTGCATATTTCGGGGGGGATAGGGGGATTGATTCTTGAGAGTAGATTAAATGGGAAAAATACACAAAATAAACAAAACGCAAAAATAAACTTCAGATACTCATAGCCTTCCCTGCAAAAATCCCCTTTTGGCCTGTTGGTCAGGGGAGAAGATTCCCCCTATGGGTTTCTTCCCATTTCCTCCGTTCCCGACATTGCCCTTGGCACAGGCCAAAGAAACGGTATCATACCCACCCTGGTTAAGACGGCATGGAAGGTCTTCTGCCCACACAGGTCTTCTCTCCCCCAGGGGGCCACTAGCCCTAAAAAGACGGGCATTGACTACAGCCCGAACGGGGAAAGTGGTGGCATAGACATTGTCCTCCAAGTTTTTCCCATCTGCTGGAAACCGAGACTAAGGATTTTCCCCAGGTTGGAAGCCTGTGTTACGAAAACCAGTACGGTCCTCCTAAGGCAGCAAACCGATGGCAGCGTCGGCCAATAGTTCCGTGATCCGGAGACGGCGAAATCCCACTTGGGCGGAAGCCGTGGGCCAATACGTGGCCGATTGGATCACCGACCTGGGGGCGATGATTGTCCAGGCCTTGACCGAATGGGGCAGTTTCTCGCTATTTTGCCTTCGGACCTGTCGATGGTTGCTGTTTCGGCTGCCGAAGTGGGAAACCATCATCCCTAACTTTTACCAGATCGGGGTTCGGAGTTTGCCGGTCATCGCCCTGACGGGTGCCTTTATTGGGATGGTCATGGCCGTGCAGAGTTATACCCAATTTCGTATGCTGAATATGGAGACCCGGCTTGGAGCGGTAATCAACATGGCGTTAGTGCGAGAATTAGGGCCGGTGTTGGCCGCCACGATGTTGGCCGGTCGGGTCGGTAGCGCCATGGCCGCCCAATTGGGCACCATGCGGATCACCGAACAGATCGACGCCTTGGCCGTCATGGGGACCAATCCGATCCACTATTTGGTGGTTCCCCGGTTTTGGGCCTGTTTGGTGCTGATCCCCATGCTGACGCTCATGGCCGACTTCATGGGCATTGTGGGGGGGACTTTTTACAGTATTTGTTTCTTGGGCATCGACTTCCATCATTACGTGCAAAACTCCCGGGACTTTGTCGGGTTGTTTGATCTGTTCGCGGGAGTATTGAAGAGTTGTTTTTTTGGGGCGGCCATTGCCCTGATTGCCTGCCATCGGGGATTCCATTGCGATCCCGGAGCAGAGGGCGTTGGCCGGGCCGCTACGACCGCTTTTGTGGCCTCCTTTGTTACGATCCTGCTATTGGACCTGATCCTGGGGATCACCCTAGAAGCGATTAATGTAACCCTATGGCCGGAAGCCCCGAAAATCATCTAAATCGGACCCCGCCCGTTTCGCCAAGCAACGGGGTGGATCGACCGGCCGGTCGGACGACGTCGGACCGCCCGCTGATCGAGGTCCAAGACCTTTGGCTGGTTTTTGAAGGCCATCCCGTGCTTCGCCGCATCAGTTTGCAGGTGCATCGGGGGCTGACCTTGGCCATTATCGGCGAAAGCGGTTGCGGCAAGACGGTGCTGCTGAAGACGCTGATCGGGCTGATTCGGCCAAGCAGCGGGAAGGTCTATTTCGACGGCATGGACCTGAGCCGATTGAGCGAAAAGGAGCTTACCCGGCAACGTCGGCGATTTGGATTTTTGTTTCAGCAGGCCGCTTTGTTCGACAGCATGACGGTGTATCAAAACGTGGCGTTTCCGCTCCGGCAACACACGGCAAAGAACGAAGAAGAAATTCGAGAAATTGTCTTGGCCCGATTGGCCGAGGTGGGACTATCGCCCAAAATCCTCGACAAACACCCCGCCGAACTCTCCGGCGGGATGCGCAAACGGGTCGGTCTGGCCCGGGCGCTAGTGCTGGAACCGGAAGTGATGCTCTACGACGAACCGACCACGGGGCTGGACCCCATCATGAGCGACGTGATCAACGAACTGATTCTGGAAACCCGACGTCGGCGCCCGGTAACCAGCATCGTAGTAACTCACGATATGCGCACTGCGCAGAAGACGGCCGACCGGGTCGTGATGCTTTATCCTCTTGCCCGATTGCAATCGGACGAGCCGCAAATCCTCTACGACGGCCCGCCCGACGGCATAGAGCAAAGCCCTGACATCCGAGTCCGAGATTTTGTCCGGGGCGAAGCGGAACAGAGGTTGCTGGAAATTCGCACCGGTCAAAGCGAGGAATAAACGATGGAGGATCGAGTCCTGCATTTTCGGGTAGGTTTGATGGCGGCGGCCAGCGTGTTGATCGCCGTGATTTTGGCCTTGTTTTTCGGCGAAATGCCGGTGCTGCACCGAACATACCTCCTGCGGATTCGATTTCCCCAAGCGCCCGGCGTAACCGCCGACACGCCGGTCCGCAAAAGCGGAATCCTGATCGGACGGGTAGCCCGCCATGAGTTTGCCGACGACGGCTCCGTCATCGTTACCGCCCGCATCAACGAAGGTGTGCCGCTCAAACAAAACGAAGTCTGTCGAATCCGAGGCTCTCTTCTGGGCGACGCCGTGCTCGAATTTGTGCCCTCGGGCGATCCCCGCAAACCGGATACTCCGATCGATCGGCAGGCGATTCAGGAAGGCATTGTGGCGCTCGACCCCCTGGAAGCCGTGGCCGATATGCGAATCGATCTGAAACGGGCCATCGACTCGATCGTCAACACCAGCGACAAGTTCGGCCAAACCGCCCAACGGGTCGATGGCATCCTCAAACAGAACGAAGACCGAATCAATCGCATGATTACCATGGCCGAGGATAGCCTCACCCTCTCCCAAAGGACATTCGCCAATTTGAATAAAATGATCGGCGACGATCAATCCCGTCAACAAATCGCCAAGGCGATCGAACAGTTGCCGGAACTGGTTGCCAGCACGCATCGAGCTGTGGAGCAATTGGATAGGGTGTTGGAAGATGTTCAAGGTTTCACACGCCCGTTGGGCCAACGCGGTCCCGAATTGGTCGGCCGAATGGAACAGACGCTTTCGAAACTGGACGCCACGCTCGGCGAACTGCAGCTATTCGCCCAAGCCCTCAACAATAACACCGGCACCTTGGGGCAATTGGTCCACAATCGGGAACTTTACGATCGGCTCAATAGTACGATTGCGAATTTGGAGGCGGTGTCGGAGCGATTGCGACCGATCGTCGAAGACGCCCGCATTTTTAGCGACAAGGTGGCCCGGCATCCAGGCGTCATCGTTCGAGATGCGGTCCGACCCCAGGCAGGTTTCAAGGGAGTTCCCGGTATGAGCCCGGAGGAGGTTCCTATATACCAATCGCAAACCCCGGGACTGGGCAACCGGGGACTTTTGGCCCCGCTCTTTCCGTCTCGATGATCTTTCTGAGCGAGAAACCGGGGACTACGGGTCTATCCCTTCTCTCCACCACCGGCCAGACTAGTCCAAACACCCCAAGCCTCCCAAAGAAAAAAGAAAACAGATATCCCTCCAGGATGGGCGGGTTTACTGTTTGGAATATCTGTACCTTTTGGGGTGAAAATAGCAGCGCCGGAGGAGCAAGTACATCCGATAAATTCCTTCCAAATCATCCCGATATAAAAAGATTTTCAGTTTCTCTAATGCCAAAAATTTTCTCCATCTTATATATTTTGCCGATCTTAAAAATAGAACCTCTCCGAGGGGTTATCACCAGAGAGCGAGTGATCGTTCTTTTTTACCCACAAAGGGTTATTCAAGTCCACCTAAAAGTTGCAGGAAAATTTAGGATTCATTTCCTTAGTTGGCATCCGGGGAAGTGTTGAGCCATGTTTCAAGCTGTTTCATCGACCGGTATTGCTTCCGCCTGCTGCCCCCAATCCGACGCCATCGAGGAAAAGGCGATTTCGATTCTAAACCGGGAACCGAGGCTTGCTCGTCGGGAAGTGCATTGCCACGCGGAAGAGGATTGTCTTGTTCTCCGGGGGCGGGTACGATCCTTTTTTGAGAAACAGGTTGCTCAAGAGGTGCTCCGCCGGTTGGACGGAGTGCGAGAAATCCGCAATGAATTGGAAGTCCACCCGGAACCGGAAGAGACTTCCGTCAACCGATTCTGGTTCGAACCGGAAGACCTTTCGACAGAAGTCTAGGGCCGATCATCCCCTCTGGTGGGGTTGTCTCTACGGGGCCTTTCGCCCTGGCTTTTTCCAGGCCCAATCCCCTTGAAGGTCCCAACGGGATAAACTTAAAGAGGATGGTTGGGGCGACTCATTTTCCTATCGCCTTTTTCCGTCTAAAGTTTTCCCTTTTTACGAAGGGGCGATGGGCCATGCGATGGTGGATTTTCCCGGCAGTGGTTTGGGTGGCAGGATGGGCGAGTGGATGTCAGGTGGAAACCCGGTCTGTGGAGGGGTCCTCGGACGCGTCCCAGCAGGCTTCTTCCGAAGACGCTGCGTGGCCAGAAGTCGCGGTTTCTAGCTCGCAGGTTGCTGGCGGGAAGGAATCCCAAGGCGTTCGCTCAGAATCTAAAGAGCCTCCCTATAAAAAGGTCCTGGCCCCAGCGGTAGCTGGGCTTTTTTATCCCGCGCATCCGGAGGAGTTGGCCAAGCGGGTTGATCAACTCCTGGCCGACCCCAAAGCCCCCCAGGCGGTTCAGATACCGGCGGATCAGAAGATTCGAGGGCTGATTTGTCCCCATGCGGGGTATGAGTATTCCGGTCCGGTAGCAGCGGCGGCGTACCGGCAGCTTCAGGGCCGACAGATCCGAACCGTCATTGTCATGGCCCCAAGCCATACCGCCCATTTCCAGGGGGCGTCCATTCCGGATGTCGAGGCGTATCGCACGCCGTTGGGATTTGTGCGGCTATCGGCCAAGGCCGACCAGTTACGCCACCAGCCGCCATTTTCGACCAAGAGCAAAGCGAAGGTAGTTCGGCCCGCGTTTTGGCGGCAATCGCCGAAGGAGTTGCCGCCGTTCGGCCAAGAGGATGAACACACCTTTGAACATTCCCTGGAAGTCCAACTGCCATTCCTCCAACGGGTGCTGAAAGATTTCCAGTTGATCCCGATTCTATTGGGCGAGGTCGATCCTAAACAGGTAGCCGACGCATTGGACAAGCACCTCGACGCCGAAACCCTGGTAGTTGCCAGCTCGGATTTGAGCCATTATCATCCTTATGAGACGGCCGTCGATTTGGACCGCACCTGCCTGGAGGCCGTCCGACGAATGGACCTGGACTGGGCGGCCCACCAGGAGGCTTGCGGCATCGGGCCGATATTGGCCCTGATGCATCTGGCCAAAAAGCGAGGATGGACGCCGAAGGTGCTCGACTATCGCAATAGCGGCGATACGACGGGCGATCGATCTCGGGGCGTAGTAGGATATGCAGCGGTGGCGTTTGTAGATCATACACCGGAATCGGCTGGTCCCTCTCCCAGCCGAGATGAACCAAGTCAGCACAGCCCGGAAGAGCGGAAGTTCCTTTTAGAGCTGGCCCGCAAGGCGGTGGTGGAGTCGGTCTCGTCCCACGGGCTGCCGGAGGTGGAGGAAAAAGATGTGCCGGAGCGACTTCGGTCGCCGGCCGGCTGTTTTGTTACTCTGCACAAACAGGGCCAACTCCGAGGCTGCATTGGACATATTTTCCCTAAATCTCCTTTGTATAAAGCGGTCCTAGAGAATGGGATGCGGGCCGCCTTGAGCGATTTCCGATTCCCCTCGGTCCGGCCGGAAGAACTGCCGCAGATCGACATCGAAATCAGCGTCCTGACCGTGCCGCGCAAGCTCCAGGCCAATAGCCCCCAGGAGCTTCTCCGCAAACTTCGGCCCGGCGTAGATGGGGTGGTGCTCCGGCAGGGACATCGGATGGCCACCTATCTGCCCCAGGTTTGGAAGGAGTTGCCGGACAAGGAAGAGTTCCTCCGTCATCTGGCCCAAAAGGCCGGTCTGCCGCCCGACGCCTGGCAAGACCCCAAAACCGAAATCCTCACTTACCAGGCCGAGGTCTTCGGCGAAAAATAGGCGAGCATTGCAGCCGACCAGAAAGGCCCTCCGGGCGTTCCGCCCTTGGCGGGAGACGGCGAACGTTTTGGACTACCGCTTGCCCGGCGGCGACAGAAAGGGGTGATTCTCCCTTGGGTGAACTCTGCTGGCAACTACCCCCCCGAAAAGGACGATCCTGATGGCGACGGACGCCTCCCAACTCCGGCAACCGCAAGCCCCATGTCAGGCGTGGGAGTGGATAGCGGGACGGGGTATTTTATGGTTAGCGATTTCTGGTCTGGGGGTGTCGGCCTTTTTGACCCAGGTGGTCCTTCTGCGGGAATTGATGGCCGCCTTGGCCGGCAATGAACTGGTACTGGGGATTGTGCTGGGCAGTTGGATGTTACTGACGGGCCTGGGGGCGTCGGCAGGATGGTTGGCCCAAAGGTTTCGCCGACCGTTGGTTGTCTTGGCCCTGGCGCAGATGGCTAT
>JAKPGL010000150.1 GCA_029550925.1 Planctomycetota bacterium | reverse complement strand
TCAAACGCTATATCTTGGGCCAAACGCTCACCACGGAGGCCCACGCCACCGGCCTGGGCTCGAACCTGGCCAGCATCCACCTGGACACCTTCCTGCAGATCGTCAAGGCGGACGCCCAGAATCTGGCTGAGACGCTGACTGTGGATTTGGTCGGAAGGCTGGTGCGTTGGAATTGGCCCCAGGTGCAGGACAATCCCTTGCGGCTAGTGATCGAGACGGAAAAACCGGATGCGGAGGACCGGCTCCGGGCCATTCGGATGGCCTATGAGATGGGCCTGAAAGTACGGGCAAGAGACGTTCGGGACCTACTGGGACTGGCCGAACCGCAAGAGACAGACGAAATCCTTTGGGCCAGGCAGGCGGAAGGCCCCGGCGGCTATGGGGGAATGGCTGTCACGCCGACGCCAGAGAAGAATCCAGCAACTTCGCATGACGAGGGGGGGCCGGAGGAGGACCTCCAAAGCCCTTTTTACCCCTTTTTACCGCTCAGCCCTAGCGTTTGAGCTTTTTCCAGGCCTGCAGGACCCGCTCTCGGATTGCCCGCCTCATCGTTTTGGCCTCCTGGTGGATAGGTTCCGGAATAGATGTTTAAGACCAAAGAAAAGAAAAATTTTTTCTTTCAAATGTTCTCCACTGGCCGCATTGGCGGGGAGGCGTCCCTTATATTATCGGGTATGACGACCGCGCAGATCAATCCCCAAACCCAGACGGAACCCCAACTCCCTTTCCCACAAGAGGGGGGGCGGGAGGAGTTTGAGCGGCTGTTGGCCCAGAGCAAGGCCAGGTTTCCCGAAGAGCGGTTTCAGCATGTGCCGGCAGTCGTCGTATTTGCCGAGCACAAGACCCAGCTTCGGGACGGCCGGCCGGTCGAGTATAGCGAAGAGGTCTTGCGGCGGATTGCGGCCAATTGCAACCGCCGGATTTCCCAAAGCGGCAATTGGGCTGCCCTGTGCATTGGGCATACGGACGCCAAAGAAGGGCCAAAACCGCTGATTGGGTTTGCCGGGCCGTTTCGGGTTCGCCGCCGAGATGGCCGGGCGGTCTTGGAAGCGGAACTGTGGATATTCCAAGACCAAGCAGCGCAACTGCAATATTACCCCCGGCCTAGCCCGGAGGTCTGGATTCCGACGGATGGTTTTGATCCGGACCGGATTTTTTTGGATCCGATTGCCTTCCTGGGGGCGGACGCCCCGCGGCTGGACCTGGGGATGACGTTTCTCTATGCGGCCCAGGCAGCCGAAGGCTGGCAGTGTGAGAAGTATGCGGCTAGTTTTCCAGGGCCGGGATCGGTAGCCGTTCCTGCCCTAGGGGAAACAGATAGCCAAAAGAACCAAACTGTTTTCGAATCGAAGACCTCCTACAGGAAAGGACCAGAACCCATGGCGCTCAATCCCGAAGACATTCAGGCCATCTTAAAAGCGATTGAGGCGACGGATTGGTACCAATGGATCCGTCAACAGATGGCGGCTAACCAGAAACCGGCCGAATCCAAACCGGCAGAACCTCCGCAACACCAGCCCCCGGCGCCGTCTGCGGAGCCGCCGCCTGCGGCTGAGGGGAAAAAGGAGACCTACACGGCGGATTCGCAGGACAAAACCGGCCAGGCCCCGCCTCCGCCGGAAAAGGACAAGGCCCAAAAGGACAAAGAAGAGTACTGTGGGCCTGGGTGCAAAAAGTCGGAGTACCGCCAAGAAGAGGAACTCCAGATGAAAAAAGAGCTGTACCAATTGCGTCAGCAGTTGGCCGAAGAACGGGCCTTGCGCATGAACACGGACAGGCGCCGTCGGCTAGAACAACTGGCCCGCTATTATGCCCTGAACGTCGATGAGGAAATGGAGCTTTGCCAATACGGGCGCATGGAGGACCCGGCCTTTGAAAAACACCTGGAGCGGATCGAGAAGTACTATCGGCCGCTTCCGGCGGATGCGCAACTGCCGGTTTGGGCCGAAGCGGATTCTGGGGCTGCTGGTCCGGCTAGCCGGGAATTCTATCAGCGCAAAAAGCAGGAAGAACTCAGTACCAAAGCGGCGGAGCTAGTCCGGCGTCTGGCCAATCGGGGCCAGTGGATTAGCTTCGAGGAGGCCATGGAGCGGGTGCGCAGTGGACAAACGGCCTAACCATTTTTCGCAAAGGAGACCGAAACGATGGGTTATACGGAACTGACGTTGGTTGCCAGAGGCAACATTGTACCCAGTCGGTTTGTGCGATTGGACGGTAGCAGCGAATGCGGCTGCGTGCAAGCCGGGGACAATACGGACACGATCGGCGTAGCCCAGGCGGGTACGAATCGGCCCCAGGTTACCGGTTGGGTGGAGGCCCAGTATGCGGCCCAGGCGGGTCAACAGGTCCAAGTGGCCGGTCTGGGCAGCGTCTGTCTGGTGGAAGCCGGCGCTGCGATTACGCCCGGCCAATATCTGAAAAGCGACAGCGTAGGCCGCGCCGTGCCGATTGCCACAAGCGGGACTACGATCCAGAACTACGGGGCCATTGCCCTACAGGGGGGCAGTGCCGGGCAGATGATTCGCGTGCAGGTGCTGATTGGCAAAGTGCGGCCTGCCCTCACGTAACCGGCTGGACCTTTTTGGCAATACAAGATTTTTAACCGAAAGGAGACGTTTCCATGCCTGCTGTGTATCCATCGCCTACCAGTGTGGTTGTCCCGAACATAGAAGCCACGAATCGGCTGATTGTGGATTTTGCCCGGAATATCAATGAGTTTCCGGTGCTGCGGTACACCCAGATTGTACCCGTGAAATCGATTACCGGCCTCTATTTGCGGATGACAGTCGAAGAGGCTGGCCGGATTCTGAATACGGACCTATCGGAGTTTGTGTGGCCCGATGGCCAAGACGCTCCCACGGGGCTGGATAGCACGGAATCGTTCCAGTTCGAGACCTATCGGTCGGAACGGTATGCGTTTACGGTGGCTTTAGGGGAACGCACCCAAGAGGCGGCCCAATGGGATATCGTGAATCAGCATGCCAATATCAAGGCCCGGCAGGCCATGACGGCCCGGACCCAGATGGCCGCGGCCAAAATCTTCGATACCAACCTGTATCCCGCTACGCACGTGATCGATGTCAACGCCGCGTTTGGGGCCAAGTGGAACCAAGCCACCACGTCCAATTTGGTGATCCGTAAGAGCCTCAATGCGGCGGTGCAGAAGGTGATCGACGACACGCTGGGCGCGGTGCAGGCCAAAGACCTGATCTTGCTCATGGGCGACAGTGTCGCCCGGGCCGTCGCGGAAAGCGGCGAGTTTGCTGACTACCTGAAGGGTTCGCCGGACGCCCTGGGCGCGCTGCGTTACCAATTCAAAGACGATAGCACCCTGCCCAACGCCTTCGGTTTGCCCAAACGGCTCTATGGGCTGGACGTCGTGGTGGATGACACCCGAAAAGTAACCAGCAAGAAGAAGGCGGCGTCGCCGACGATTCAGCCGGTCTTGCCGTCGAACATGGCCGCGGTGATTAGCCGCGTGGGGGCGTTGGAGGCTGTCTATAGTCCGGTGGCCTTTTCGACCTGCATGTTCTTCGTCAAAGACGAAATGAAGGTGGAAACCATCTACGACCAGATCAACAAGCGCCACCTGGTGCGAGTGATCGAGGATTACGATTGCCAGTTGGTAGCGCCGGCTACCGGGGTGCTGTTGACCAATGTGGTCTAACGGGGCTAGGCGACAGGAAGGAGGGCGGCGATGGCGCTAGCTACGGTGGAAGACCTGTTGCGGCGGTACGACAGTCGGCTCTTGGCCGATCTGGCCGGGGATGAGAGCCTGCCGACTCCGCCGGAGCAGTCGGAGCGGGTGGTAGCGGCCCTGGAGGGGGCAAGCGGGGAACTGCTGGCCGCCGCCCGGTTGGGCGGGCGCTACACGGCCCAGGAATTGGCCGAACTGGCCGGATCGGATCAAGAGTTTTTGAAAGATGTCGTCTGTAGTCTAGCTCTTTTGCGATTGGTTGGCGTGCGAATCCAAACGATTGGCGAAGAGACCTATAAGACCTTGCGTGGGTTGGCCGACCGGACGCTGACGGATTTGCAGCAA
>JAKPGL010000204.1 GCA_029550925.1 Planctomycetota bacterium | reverse complement strand
GGGGGGGTGCTGGGGCATTATGTGCGGCGGAAACGCCCCTGGGCAGCCTTGGGCTATTTGATCACGACGATCGCCACCGCCTGTTTGGGGCTGGTTCGGCAGGTAGGGGCGCTAGTGTTTTTCAGGTCGGTGGCGTGGCTAGGTCGGGGGTATCGGGGGCCGTTGCGAGATTATCTGTTGGCCGAAGCAGTTCAGCCGACCCACTATGGCCGGGCCTACGGCCTGGAACGGGCCGGGGACATGCTCGGTGCGGTGGCCGGTCCGTTGGCGGCTACGGTATTCGTCTTTTTGGGGATGCCGATCCAGTGGATCCTGCTGGCCACTTTGGTTCCCGGCTTGGCAGCGGCGGGGGCGATGTTTTTCTTGGTCGAGGAGAAGGCCGGCCAGTCCGCAGGCCCGTCGGTTTCCTCCGTGCCGAGCGGTTCAGTCCAGAAGCCCCACCAACCGGCAGGTTCCGCCGAAGCACTTTCCGAGCGGGGGCGGTTTCCCAGGGCCTTTTGGTGGTTTTTGGTGGGGGTGGGACTTTTTGGGCTGGGGGATTTTTCGCGGACATTTTTGATCTGGCTAGCGGCCCAGGCGTTGGGAGAACAAAATTCCCCCCAAGCGGGGGTGATTTCGCTGGCCGTGTTGCTTTATACCTGGCACAACCTGGTCAGTGCGGGGGCGGCTCTGCCAATTGGTAGTTGGGGGGACCGATGGTCGAAGTTTTGGGTGCTTTTGGCTGGGTATGCATTGGGTGTGGGGACGAACTTGCTTTTGGCCTTTCAGGCAAATAGCCTAGGCTGGTTGGCAGGGGCTATTACCCTTTCGGGCATTTATATTGCCGCTGAAGAAACGTTGGAAAAGGCGGTGGCGGCTGAACTACTGCCCCGCCAGCTCCGAAGCCTGGGGTTTGGTATCCTGGCCTGTGTGAATGCGGTAGGAGATTTAGGCTCTAGTCTTTATGTGGGTTGGCTTCTGCAGATTGGGCTAGGGTCATGGGCCTTTGGGCTGGCCGCTGGTTTAGGGGCATTAGGAACAATTTGGCTAGTAGTGTTTGGGAAGATGTTCTTCCGAAGTGCTGGTTCGGAGGGTTAAAAAACCACGGGAAGGAGAGAGGGACTTCCGTAAGATTTTAGCCGAATGGAGTACCTTGTCCCCGCCGCGCAATCGCCCAATCTAGGCTTCTTGCGGCCTCTACTTGGGAGGAATAACAACGTAGCCGCCTCATAGGACCCTGGATTCCCGCTAGAGCGGGAATGACAAAAGAAAAGCTCTTTGGATGGGTATCCCTTCCATCGCTTAAGGGAATAGGTTTTCTCCTGGTTTCTCCGAAAGGTTTCTTATGGGGAAAATAAATATAGGTAAAATACAAAAAATGGGCAGCCCCTCTTGATTTCCTTGGGCCTTCATGTACCATAAAATGCGGTTTTTCGCGAATCGTTGGATAGGTCGAGGAAGTAGTTCTCTGAAACAGGCCCAGTACTTCGTTGCCCCAATTTTTCCATACTTCCTGGCTGGGAAGTCCTTCGACCAGGCAGCCTTTCTTTCTGGTGAGGTGTGAACAGCGGGCCTCTATAGCGAAACGATTCTCCCACCATCAGCGTGTGATGGGTTGTGTTGTCCCCCTTTTATGTAAGGAGCCTTTGGATGAAGCGTCTGTGGAAATGTGGTGTGGTATTGGGTGTTGGGTTCATTATTGCCTCCGTGGGTCTGTGGGCCATTGGAGAAGAGAAGGAAGAGGCGAAGGAAAAGCCCGAGCGCCGACCGGATGTGATCTTCGTGCCCACTCCGCAGGATGTCGTGGAAAAGATGCTCGAATTGGCCGAGGTCACCAAGGACGATGTGGTCTATGACCTTGGCTGCGGCGACGGCCGGATTGTAGTCACGGCGGCCAAAAAGTACGGCTGCAAAGCGATCGGCATTGACATCGATCCGCAACGGATCAAAGAATCCAAGGAACGGGTGAAAAAATACAAGGTAGAAGAGCTTGTTACCATTAAAGAAGGAGACATCTTCAAGGAAGACCTTACTCCCGCTTCGGTCGTAACGCTTTATCTGCTTCCGAGTCTGAACGTCAAGTTGATTCCTCAGCTTCAGAAGCTCAAACCCGGTTCTCGGATCGTCTCGCATTCGTTCGACATGGAAGGCGTCAAGCCGGAGAAGAAAATCGAGTACCAGGCCAAGGACGGCATAACGCATACGATCTATTTGTGGCGAGCGCCGATTCAGCTTGAAAAAGAAAAGGAAAAGGGAGAAAAGTAGGACGTTCGCGGGTCCGAACATCTGCGGCGGCGTTTGGGACTCCTGAAGGGGGCCTGTCGGCCTTCCGAGGGGAGGCGGCAGAAACATCGCGCGTTTGGTCCGCCGAAAGAAGAAACAAGTTTTTAGGCGTCTCCTCTCGGGACCGCCCCCTTTTGCCAAGCCGTAGAAAAGCCTCCGTCCTTCGGGAAGGGAGGCTTTTTTGTTATGATGAGGCGCAAACTCCTATTCTGAGTTCTTGAAAACCATTAGGGGTTGCCCCGAGCGGGAATCCCGTAGCGAGTTCCAACGGAGTCTGCCTATGACGGCCGAATCGTATTCCATCCGGGTCGGAAAAGAAGACCTTTGTTTCAGCGCTTGCCATTTTTTGGTTTTTGGCCGGGAGTCAGCCGAGCCGATGCACGGACATACGTACCGGGCAGCCGTGGAATTGGCTGGTCCGTTGACTACGAATTCCTTTGTGGCGGATTTTACCTGGGTTCGGGATGCGTTGGGAAAGATCGTTCGGGAATTGGATCATCGGATTTTGCTGGCCGGGCAGGACGATCGGCTTCGGATTCAGCAGGAAGCAGAAGAGATCGAAGTGCGTGTAGGCCGACGCCGATGGGTGCTGCCCCGAAGCGATTGTCTGTTGCTGCCGTTGGAAGCGACCAGTACGGAACTGTTGGCCCAATACCTCGGACGGCGATTGCTGGAGGCTTTCCATATTCGGGGCGATTGGTTGCCGGATCGGCTTCGGGTGGAACTGGAAGAATCGCCTGGGCAAGAGGCGTTTTATACTCTTCGGTTGAATCGGGTCGGGTAGGAGACGGTCAGTATAGAGGAACAAAAATTCGTAACACTTCAGACGAATGGAAGACCTTTTTTGCCATCCCCGCGAAAGCTCGTACTCCAGGAATATCATCCCCGCGAAAGCGGGGTACCAGTAAAAAGGAGGATGTCCCCATTCAGGACTGCTGCCAGAGCGGGAATAACACTCGAATGATGCGGGAAGAAGCCGGGACTGCCGTTTGCGCGGCAGTAGCCCTGTTAAGGCATCCCCAAAAAATAAATATCTACGCCATTTGGCTTGAAGTATTAGGTAAAGAGGAAGGGGAGGCTGGGCGGAGTAGTGAGGCGTAGGACGGAGAACCCGACTTGTGCCCCTACGAAAAGACTTTTTGGTATATTCGGTCTTTTCCAAATAACCCTTTCTAGGTAAATCCGAAAAGCTGTTTTTCTCCTTTCCACCGGTTGCCCCAGCAGAGGGATTATCCTAGGTTTCCGTAGAGAGAGGAACCTTTCTCAAAAGGTCCGGGGCGATGGGAATGAGTTTTTTTCAGAAAACGGCGTCGCTTTCCGGAATTATTTTGATTTGCGCCCCTTCCTTACTTCTGGAGAAGGATTTTCCAGGATGAAAGCGGAGTATATAAATCCTTTTATTGCCTCTCTGGGAACTGTCTTTCGCACGATGCTTCAGTGCGAGGTCAAGCGTGGGGCCATCCATCTGAAAGAGCGCTCTTCTCCGAACTATCCGATTAGCGGGGTGATCGGGCTATCGGGCCTTGCCGTCGGCACGGTTGTCCTGAGCATGTCGGAACAAGTGGCGAGGCAGGCCGCCTCGACGATGTTGATGGCAGACTGCCAAGAGGTAAACGCCGACGTGCTCGACGCCGTTGGGGAACTTACCAATATGGTGGCCGGTCGGGCCAAGGCCCAACTTGAAGAACTCGAGCTTTCCGTCAGCCTGCCGAGCATCATTACCGGCCAAGACCACGAAGTGCGTTTCCCTTCCAATGTTACGCCGATTTGCGTGCCGTTTGAGACCCCTTGGGGGCCGTTGACGTTGGAAGTGGGGTTGGCCCCGGTGGCGGTCCCCGCCGGGACGTGAAACTCCGGATCGGTCCCCTCTCCGCGACGCCTTACTTGGATGGGAAAGCGATTATCTGCCAACGCCTGCGGTGCAAATCCATCCTTGATCGTCCTGGGGTTGGAGCCGGAGCGGTATTCCCAAAAAACGACGAACGACTTCGAGGTTCGTCTGGGTATGGGAAGTGGGCGGCAGGGTGCGGAAAACACCTTCTCCTGCCAAGGCTAGGTAGATCAACAGTTGATCGGCCAGGTGTTCGCCAACCGGTACATCGGCTTGAAGCCAGCGTTGGGCTTGCCGAGCCGCCTCGGCGCCGACCTTTTCCGCCGGGACCTTGATCTGGCCAAAAGCGGTGAATAGCTCCGTGAGTTGTTCACATCGGATCCGCACCGCCGCATAATTGCCCGGTCCGACCGACTCCACTACCTGGATCGAAGTGGATTTCCCCTCCCAACCGAGTTTTTTTCTGATGGTTTCTACTTCCCGGTCGGCAATATGCGTGGGTAGTCGGGCGACCACGGCATAAATCCTGTGCTCGAGCATTCGGCCCCGATGGAGCAGTTCTAGGCCCTGAAGTCGGCCAACCGGCCGGATGCGAACCCGGATCCGCCCGCCGCCTGCAGGATAAAATCCATACGCCTCCAAATGGGCATCTACCTCAAGGCCCATCCGCCGAAGGATCGGCAGAAAAACTTCGGCCAAAAAATCAAAAGGGGGTGCCAGGGGATTGTGGGTTCCCCCCTGAAGGATTAACTCGGATACCCCATCGGCCAAAGCCAAACCGGGCAGAACCGTTTGCAGCACTAAACCAGTACTACCGGCTGTGCCCACCTCGAATTGGTAATTGCCGGCTCGAACCCGTCCCGGACGAAATTCTAACCTCTGGGACCCTAACACAGCCCCATCGACTTCAGCACCGCATACCTGGGCCGCTGCTAACACTGCCGTCAAGTGCTGGGCCTGAAGCCCTGGCTTCTTCCGCCCCGCCCGGATTCGTTCGATCCGAAACGACCGCCCTGTTACCATGGACAATCCTAAAGCGGTTCGTAAAATTTGTCCTCCCCCTTCGCCCAGCGTACCATCCAGAATCAGGTCCACATCCCCCATTTTTGGTACTCCCTTTTGGGTATATCCTGCTGGATTTTTAATATGCGCAGTTTTGGGAAATTAAATAAAATAAACAAATTGGGGTAGCCTTTGGCCCAATATGTCTCGGATGATATAAGCGACTTTGCCTTTGGGTGGTACTCCAATGCTGCAATCTTTCGTAGAATAACAACAGGAACTAGATACGGTGTTATCACCCAGTCGGTTACATGGGTTGGATAAGCTGGTTGAGCGGTTTACGGACTGTTTGACAGACGCTGTTCCGAACAAAATACTTTTCCGGGAGTCCGGGGAGGTATTATTATACCGGAACAGTCTAAGGAGTGCGTGTTAAACAGGCTTTCTCTCCTTATCCGAAATGCCAAGGGAGGGGCTTCCGCAGGCAGAAAGCGGCGTGTCCATAGGGGGGCCGATAGGCGGCTACAACATCAGGTCAGGCCATGCAATCGCTTCAGGGATATTTTCTGGCGGCGTCGCCTTATTTGCGAGATCCCAATTTTATTGGGACCGTAGTGCTGATGATCCGCCATGATGAAAACGGGGCGTTGGGGGTGGTGTTGAATCGGCCTGCCGACAAATCCATCCAGGAGTTATGGGAGGCCGTCAGTACGACGCCCTGTAAGAACGAAGGCCCCATTCATGTAGGCGGTCCTGTGCCCGGCCCGATCATGGCCATCCATACCCGGGAAGACCTAGCCGATCTGGAAATCATGCCCGGCATCTATTTCGCTGCGGAAAAGGAAAAACTGGAAGCCCTGATGCGGGAGCCGCAAGAACGGCTTCGGCTGTTTGTGGGCCATTCCGGTTGGGCGGGCGGACAACTGGAAAACGAACTCCGGGAAGGGGCCTGGCTGACCATGCCCGCCAAGTTAGAGTATGTGTTTTATGAGGATGTCGATCTGTGGCATCGGGTAACACGAGAGATCGGCAAGGCGCTGCTGCTGAATATGGTTCAGCCTAAACATGCGCCGGAGGACCCATCGGTCAATTAGCGACCGGTGGACTCTTTGCCGTAGGGCGATGGGGCGCCTTTTTCTTTTCCGCCGGGGCAGGGCCGACCTCTAAACAATTCCCGCCTCGTAAGCAACGACGGTGTTGTAAGCCAGTCTGCCAGACTGGCTTGATTACCGGTGGACTGGCATACTGATCGTTTCCCAGACGGTGTTTCCTACGAGAGGGTTGCCTTTGGAGAAGGAAGCGTTGGTGTTGAGCGAATCGGCGTTGGCCGATCGGCTTCGGCCTAAATTGGAGTTTCTGTATGGGGAAAAGGCGTGCCCCTGTGTAGAGGCCATTTTAGAGATGGTGCGGCGGTATCGGCCTGAATTGGCCGTCCGGCGGCGTCGGCCTTGGGACCAACGAGATGTTGTGCTCATTACCTACGCCGATCAGATTCGTTCTCCGGGGCAGGTCCCGTTGGCTGTCTTGGGCCAGTTTCTTCAAGAGGTAGGGTTGGAAGACCGGCTCACCGGTGTCCATCTTTTGCCGTTTTTCCCCTACAGCTCTGACGACGGTTTTTCGGTGATCGACTATCGCCAGGTGGACCCGGCGGCGGGAACATGGTCAGATGTTCATAATCTCGGCGCCCGCTATCGCCTCATGTTCGATCTGGTCCTCAACCACGTCTCCCGGCAGAGCCGATACTTCCAACTCTATCAGCAAGGCCAAGAGCCGTATGTCCGTTTCTTTTTAGAAAAGCAGCCAGGGGCGGATTACGGTCGGGTGGTGCGGCCTAGAACGACGCCGCTTTTTACCCCTGTCCCAACCAATCGAGGCGTGCGCGAGGTTTGGACCACCTTCAGCGCCGATCAGATCGATTGGAACTACAGCGAACCGGCCGTCTTACTGGAGATGATCGACGTTTTCCTGTTTTATTTGGCCCAAGGGGCGGACATTATCCGTCTGGATGCGATTGCCTATCTATGGAAAACGCCGGGCACGTCGTGTATCCATCTGCCGCAAACCCATACGGTGGTGAAGATTCTGCGCGATATAATTGATGCGGCGGTCCCGGGGGTGCTTTTGCTGACGGAAACCAATGTGCCGCATGAAGAAAACATAAGCTATTTCGGCGACGGCGACGAGGCACATATGGTTTATTTGTTCAGCCTGCCGCCGCTATTGTTGGACGCTCTGCTCAGTGGGGATGGGACCTATCTGAACCGATGGTTGGCCGACTGGCGTCCGCCGCCCGCCGGGTGCATGTATTTTGTTTTTACGGCCTCGCACGACGGAGTGGGGGTGCGGGCGTTGGAGCGGCTTTTACCGTCGGAGCGGCTGGATCGGCTTTTAGCCTCGGTGCGTACTCGGGGCGGGTTGGTGAGTTTTCGCCGAACCCCGGACGGTACAGAATCCCCCTATGAGCTGAACATCTCCTATTTCTCCGCCTTAGGCGCCCCGGCGCGGGAGGACCCGGAAATGCAAGTCCGCCGATTCCTGGCCAGTCAGGCTCTGATGCTCTCACTGGCTGGAATACCTGGCGTTTATTTTCATAGCCTTATGGCTACACCCAACGACCTGGAAGGGGTCCGACAGACAGGCCAGGCCCGCTCCATCAACCGCCATAAATATACGGTGGAAGAATTGCGTACGGCCCTGGCCGATCCTACTGGCCCTCCTAGAAAAGTTCTGGAAGCCTTCCGCCGGATGTTGGCCATCCGAGCAACGCATCCGGCCTTTCATCCTCAAGGGGAGCAAGAGGCCTTTTGCTGTGGGCATCCTGGTCTGATCGGCCTGGTGCGGACCTCGCCTGACCGAAGGGAACGGATCGTGGTTTTGGCCAACCTTACCGACCAGTCCCTCTCATGTCGCCTACCCAGTCCATGGGGCCAACGGGTCCACCAGGACCTATTGGCTGAGGAAAACTTCGAACCCCCATCGCTTGGTCCGTCGATTCCTATGGCGCCCTACCAAGTGCGATGGATGACGATGGCCTTCGAGTAAGTACGAAAGTCGAAGCCCATCCCTCGCCCTGGCAGGCGAGGCTGTTTCTCTGCTGGATTCCCGCTTGTGCGGGAATGAGAATAGGGGCGCCCGCAATCGCCCTCGCCCTGGTGGGCACGGCGTCTTACCTTTCAACCATGTCCCTCGAGGGAACGGTTAGTGAGATTGAGTGTTGCTGGAGGGAGCGGGTATAATGCACGGCGACGTGTGAGTACCGGCGTATAAGTACCTAAGTGCGGGTCTAGAGTCTGGAACGAATACCTGCCAGCGGGGAAGGCGTAAGAAGGTGGCCACGGGCAATCGGACGCAGAGAGCGGAACGGCGGATTCGAGTGGGGTTGGTGGGATTGGGGCCTGCCTGGGAGCAACGGCGTCGGCCGGCGATTCAGGCGTTGGCGGATCGTTTTGAAGTGCGGGCGGTCTGTGAGCAGGTTCGGCATCGGGCCGAGCAAGCGGCGGCGCAATTGGGGGCGGAGGTCGTAGATGGGTTTCGGAGTTTGATTGCCAGGGAAGATGTGGAGGCCGTTCTCCTGTTGGCCGCCCAATGGTATGGCCCGTTGCCCATTTTAGCCGCCTGCGAGATGGGCAAGGCCGTCTATTGCGGCGCCGGCCTGGAACTGGAGTTGGAACAAGCCCGCATCATCAAACAGCGGGTCCAACAGGCCGGCATTCCGTTGATGGTCGAGTTGCCGCGCCGCCATGCGCCGGCGACGCTTCGGCTCAAGGAGTTGATGGCCACTCGGCTGGGAGGGCCGCGACTTCTGTTCTGTTACCTCCGGGCGCCCTGGAGCGAACATCCGGGGAGCGAAGGGTTTCATTGCGGCAGCACAGGCGACGATCTGGTCGAGTTAGTGGATTGGTGTTGTTACTTGGTGGGCCAAGAACCGACGTATGTTACCGGTTTGACCCATTTCGGTTTCTCGGCCGATGAAGAGGCGGACTACACGATGATCAGTCTGGATTTTTCGCCTCCGGATCAGGCGGGCGTCGGGCCGTTAGCGCAGATCAGTTGCGGTCGATATATTCCCTCCGGGTGGGAAGAGGCGATTACCTATCGACCGTTGGCCGCCTTGCAAATCGCCTGCCAACAAGGGATCGCTTTTGTGGATTTGCCCTCTCGGGTCGTTTGGTTCGACGAGGCAGGCCGACATCTGGAATCCTTAGAAACGGAACGCCCGGTAGGAGAACGCCTATTGCACCAATTCTACCGGTTGCTTACGACCCCCGGATGTAAAAGTAGCGACTTGGACGATGCGTATCGGGCGATGTACATAGTCCACCAAGCCCGTCGCAGCCACCATCTGGGCCGACGGATTCGCCTGGACTGGGAAAAAGCGGAAGTGGGGTGGGATTCGGAACCCGAGGACTCAGGGCCTTCTGCGTCTTCCGCATAAGACGCCAGGCACGAATGAGCCTTCCGGAGAGAAAACGACTGCTACTCCCCCGGCCTGCCGCTCAACCCACAGGGGGCCCCAAGGCTTTTAGTCGGTCTTGGTCGGCTGGGAATTGTGGGGGTCGAACGGATCCAGTTCTTCCAGCCAGATTCGGATTTCGTTGTGGTATTCGCTAGCCAGATCGCCTTTGACCAATTGGCGATGGAAACTGGCGGCGCCTTCTTTGAACAGATCGGCCGCCTCCGCGCTGGGAAATCGGCGTGTGGGGTCCGGAGCGATCATGCTGCGGATGAAGTTCATCAGCAGGTCGTTGCAGGTAACTTCGCCCGGCAGGATTTGATAAAGCCGTTGCGCTAAGAAGCGTTTGGCTTCTAAGAGCTCGCTGGCGGTGGTGCGACCGGCAAAGGGCGGCGTCCCGGCCAACATTTCAATCAGCACATAACCCAAACTGGCCAGGTCCGACTGCGGACTCCACTGATGTTGTTCGAGGACTTCCGGAGCGGCGTAGGTGGGCGTACAGGTTCGGCGAGCAGGAGGGTGTTCCAGCTCAAAGGCCGCCCCAATGTCGATGATCTTTGCGGTGCCGGTCCGTTTGAGCATGATGTTCGATGGCTTCAAGTCGCCGTGGACGATACCTTCCCGGTGCAGGGCGGCCAAGGCGGCCAAACAATCCCGGACGATGGCCATGGCGACCCCCGGCTTCAAGCGGGGCTGGACCGGGCCGCGGGTAACGATCACCTCATTGATATAATTCCACCGCCGGGTGCTCACCCGCTGATATAGATGATCGAGCATCTGGTTGGTCAGCAGTCGGGCCACGTCGTAGCCATCCACCCATTCCATCTCCATGATCCGAATGCGGTGGCGGTCGATCCAATTGTGGACATCCAGCAGATTGTCCTGTTGGATGCGGGACACGCGGGCGGCCACTTTGGCCATCTCGGCCATGGCCTCGTCGTAGGCCCGATCGTTGGCAAACCGTTCGGGAGAAAATATCTTCAAAGCGATCGGCAAGGTGAACTCATCGGCGCCGCGACGCTCGCTTAGATAAACCGTTCCTTGGCCGCCTTCGCCCAACAGGCGAATCAGCCGATGGTGGGTCGTCCAACTGAGGCGGGGTTCGGATGCTAACTGCCGATACGCGCTCAACAGTTCCTCGGAACAATGGGTCGAAGGATGCCCACCCCAGCTAAGTGTTCGAGTGCCTTCATAGATAAGGGTTGTAGACATAAGTTTATCTCCTTCGTGGAGTTGGCGCTATCCTCCCTGTTAACGGAGTCCCTTTATCTTATGCATCCTTCTCTGAAAACGCTATACCAGTCCCCGTTGAAAAAATTTTGAAAGTAGGTTTCCCAAGCTGGAAAACCGGCGGGTTCCACGCAATCTTTTACCTAAGTCTTTATTCTAAAAGAGATAAGAAAATTTTCTTGCGGGAAATTAAAACGCCAAAGCAGCCCCTTTTGGGAAGTTAAAGTTCCGCTTCGGTTCGGCCATCACCCCCCTAACGCATACTCCAAACCCCTTGAAGGGACGCTAGGAAACCGAAAATACATTCCTCCCGAAGGAACTCTCCGGAAGCCTTTCGCCGTCGCTTCTTCAGGTTCAATCCCGGCCCATAGACGCTTTCCGGAGAAGGCCCCCTTCCGGCTTCCTTCAAAGAAAACAGCCTTGCCAGCAGCCTGCCGTCCCAAGAACGGTCAGTCGATCCGGGCGGCCAGTAGTTCGATACCCTCCGGTCGGCCGAGGTTTCGAGAGTATTTGCGCTCTTCCGGGTTGTTCCAGTGTTCATGCACTCCCAGACTACCGAGCCGTTGGGTCGGTGTGGGATGGTTCGGATCGTAGAAGGTCCCCGACGGCGGATTGTCGGCCAGGGCGGCCTCGTGCAGGTAGTCTTCCCCGCGGGGCATCCGGGCGCAATCTTCCCAGGCGTCCCAGATAAAATCGAAGGCCACCGAATCCACCGCCACCGCATCCTGCGAGGCCAGTACACTGCAAGGCCAAAAATCGTTAAACGGCGGCGCCTTCCAACGTCGCGGGGTGGGGTCGATGTGGTGTTTGCCTGTCAGAATCCCGTCGATCAGGTTCAGCACCGTTTTGCCGCCCAGATGGGCGTGCCCCAATAGATCGACCTGTTCCCGATACGCTTTTCGCTGCGGATTGAACGAGCCGCGGTGCATATCGTAATAGCCCTGTTGGACCGGCCAACGGACCAGAGAGCCGAAATGATTTTTGCCGCACAGCGTTACCCCCGCCCCTGTATGGCCTTTTAGGTTCGCCAGGTTGATGAGATACGTCGCTTCGGCGAACGAGGCGGGCAGGTAATCCTGGGCCACACCGGTGGGCCGACAACTCCAGTATAACGGCGTGTCGGAGCCTTTAACCTTGATTCGGCCCGGCTTGCCGCCAAAGTCTTCGTAACGGACCTCGGGGAACGCCTCGTGGAGGATTTGGTAGAACTCGTCGGCCAGCAGGGCCAAGGCGTCGCAGATGGTGATGTCGGCGGGCCGGACGCCTACCTCTTTGACCAATTGGGTCATCAGGGCGATGAGGATCTGTGGACTGGTATTCATATAGTCCTGGCGGCGCACCAATTGATAGGTCTGGGGATCGACGTTCCGATCTCGCCAAATGAACCCTACCCAGTTCGGTTTGATCAATATTTTTTCGCCGGTCCGGTATCCGACGTCGCCCCGGCCGTGGGTTTGGTTGAAATGCCGGAAGAGTTTGTCCCATGCCTTGGCGGGGCTGTCCTGGCCGGTCAGTTCCATGACCGCGCGGGCCAACATTGCCTGGAGCCGATCCTTTTTAATTCGGCCCGGCGTCCACCAATGGCCGTCCCCCGGCCCTTGCCAATCGATGACCTTCGGATCATGGACCCAGACGACCCGGCCTGGATAGATCCCCTGGCCTTTGCCTAACGGCGGATGGGCTTCGGGCCGATCGGGAACGGGTTCCTTTTCGGCCGACCAGGCCGTTCGGCTGGCCGACAGTCCGCCCAACATCGCCGCCTGTTGCAAAAAACGCCGTCGATCAAAAAGGTTTTCCATACCACGGCCTCCAGGGAATTTTCAAGAGGTATTCGACCGTTCGTTTCTCAAAACGAACCTTGCTGTTTCTATTATACTTGGCCGGCAACAGCGGGGCGATCCGAGGGGAGATTTTTTTCTCGGATCATGACCCGATTCCGTAAAGAAACAAGCACGCACTCCAAGAGGGCGTATTGAGAGCCTCTAAGAAAATGGAACACTTTAGCCGAATGCAGTACCTTGTCACTGCCGCGCAAACGCCCAATCTAGGCTTCTTGCGGCCTCTACTTGGGAGGAATAACAACGTAGCCGCCTCATAGGACCCTGGATTGAGAGCTTTCGCGGGAATGACAATCTGCGGTGGACTGCCGCTAGAGCGGCAGTGACAATGCTGGGTAAATTTCGCCCTAAAATAAGGCCCCTTTGCATTCGGCTAAAATGTTACAAGAAAATGATTTTTCCCCGATCTTTTTCCGGTTTCATTTTGTTAGAGGTTTTTATGGATCCGTATCGCCAGGTCGGATATGGAGAAAGCAGCAGCCTTCGCCGCCTGGTTGCCAGGCGTCGGCCCAAAACCGGAACCCTGCGCCCTGAAAGGTTCCATAATCCACCCGGGAGGCGATTCGGCACAAAGCGGCCGCATCCGTATCCGAGAGTTCCATCTCTTGCCAGGCTTCCCGCAACGGACAGGCATGGAACTTGATGTCCAGGGCGTCGGCGTCGGCCCGGAGGAGTTCCGGCTGAAAGAGCCGACCTCGATCGGGCAACCGACCGACAAAGGCCTCTCGGAGCTTTGCCAGGTCGTTGGGGGCGAATCGGCGGTACAGTTCTTTGCCCTTTTGCTCGCCGCGGCGATAGATGGCCTGGCCCATCAGGGCCTCGGCCTGTTCTGACCCCAAGGCCCGCCGAAGTTCGTCATAAAGAAACCAGTAGATAATCGCCCGGTTCGTATAAGAGTCTCGGAGTTCTTTTCGGAGCTGTTCCACCTGGGCGGACAACTCCGAAAGTTCGCCTCCCGAGCTCGTCCCGGGGTGGACGCGGGAAGAAGCGTCGGCCAACCGGTCGGCGATCCACTCGGCCATTGAGCGTCCTGCCGCAGCCGCCGCCTTTTGAAGACCTTCATACACCTGTTCGGGCAACTCCAAGGAACGACTCATGAAGACCTGCCTTTCTTAAAAATGTTGAAATGATGCGAAAGGTTGCGATGATCCGTCGCCGCAACGGCGTCCTCAGCCGTCAACCGGGCCGCCATGGGGTGCTCTGGACCATCCGGCTCGCCCCGCGGCGGAGAATGAACTCTGGTTCTCGGAACGCTCTGTTTGCCAACTCCACAGAGGCAAGTATAATGGAAAATTATATGGTTTCGGTGAAAAATCACCGTATGGGTTCGTCCCCCCGGTTTTTTATCGGTTTTTACCTCCCTAAGATAAAAAGAGCACCGGAGGCGGAAAACCGAGCCTCGGACAGACGGCGTTCTGTGCAACGCGGTGTGGGGGGATATGGGAATTCTCAGATGGAAGTCTGGAGTATTTTCAAAGGTTCCATGGCAATGAGATGGCAGCGAACGTTGGTAGGACTGTTGGGGATTTTGTGTCTTTTCGGTTGGTTGGGCTGCGATGCGTTTCGGTTTATGGGCCGATCGGGCAGCACCGCCGTCCCTGAAGAAGAAACGTGGTCGGAACAGGCCGAGCGGACCGAGGACGCCCTCCAGGATCAACCGGCCGTTCGGAGCGTGCTGACCGACGCCCAGGGACATATCACGGTGGTCTTTTTCCACCGAGAGTTAGTCGATGACAGCACTCTGGCCCCCTTGGCCGGGCTGGAACACCTCAAAGTGCTTGATCTGGTGGAGACCCGGATAACGGACGCCGGCCTGAAACATCTGGCCGGGCTGCGAAATCTGGAGGTCCTCTATCTGAAAATGACCGAAGTGGGCGACGCCGGGATGGCTTCGTTAGCCGGGCTGACTCGGCTTCATACGCTCTACCTTTCCCGCACTCAGGTAGGCGATGAAGGGCTGAAGCATCTGGGCAAGTTGGCCAATCTGGAAATGCTCTTCCTGGATTCGACGCGGGTAACCGATCAGGGCCTAGCCGCCCTGGCCAATCTGAGCAAACTCCAGGTGCTCGACCTTTCCGGCACAGGCATCACGGACGAGGGCCTAAAACACCTCGAATCGCTCAAGAACCTCCGTCATCTTTATCTATTGAATACCAAAGTAACCGAACAGGGCGTCCGTCAACTCCGGGAAAAACTTCCCAAGACTTTGATCA
>JAKPGL010000197.1 GCA_029550925.1 Planctomycetota bacterium | reverse complement strand
CAGCGGATGCACCGGCCGACCCGCCGCCTCTTCGTGCGCCACATAATGCCCAAACCGCGCCAGAGGTTCCAACATCCGATGGGGCTGCCAGGGGCGCCACCCACTCGGCCCGCCGACAGGCTCGGCGGCAGCCTTTTTTTCGCTTGCTTCCAGATGCTGTTGGAGTTTCTCTAATTGCGCGGTCAGCCGATCCAGGCTCTTTTGCAGGGGGCTAAACTCCTGCCGGCCCAATTGGGCGTAGAGATCGGCGACGAAGCGTACCGGTTCGCTCTGGCCCACCCGGCCGCCCCAGGGGATTTCCCCTTGGCCGCGCAGCCGACCCATCCGCTCGGCTGCCTGGCCGACTTCTTCAAAGAGTTTCTCTAACTGCTCCAGAGGCATGTTGTACCCTCTGATGGGCCAGATACCGTTGATATTGCCGATGGGCCTCTTCGGGCGTATCGGCCAGGGCCTCGAACATCTCCGGCGGGGCGCCGCCGCCTAGAGCAATGCCCAAGGCGGCGGTCAATCGCCCAATCCCGCGCCACTGTACCCTGTCCCCGCAAAATAACAGCCCGGCAACCGCTTCCGGTTCGGGCTGCACCATCCAAAGTATTTCTAGGCCGTAATCGACCGCTAGATCGGCTAGCGGCCGGCCGGCGCTTTTTTTTTCTCGATCCACTGGGCAAACCGGACGGCCAGTTCCAGCAATTCCCCGTCCATTAGCCCCCGGCCGCTGACCGCATCATACCGCTCGACTTCAAACGTCTCGGCCAGAGCCGCTAGATACTGTTCCGTCGCCTCCGGGTCGTTTTCCTGGAGTTTTTTCAGCAGGAGCGGATCGGCCAGTTCCTGCTTGGCCCGCCAGCGGCGCCACAGGCGCTGGCCGTCCGCCCGACGCACTTTTTGGCCGTCCCAAAACGGAAATTGCATCGCCCGACGCAACCGGCGCCTGTACCACCAACCCAAAACACCCATAGCGCCTCCCCTTCGATAGAAACTAGGTAGGAACGCTGAACAGTTGCCCGTTTGCGTCCGGTAGGCAGGTCCATTCCATCATGACCACCATCTCTTTCGGCCCCAGGGGATATTCAATGCTCGAAAGCGGAATGGCAACGTGGTACTCCCGTACAAAGCCCGACTGCCCCTGGGCAAACCGCCATTCGCTCGAAAGTTTCAGTTGGAAATAATCGGTTCCTTGTTTGATTAGCCAACCCGGCTCCCAGATATGGGTACGCGGTTTCTGTTGATTGGGCAGGCGCTTACTGACCAACGTCATCACATTGCCATCCCACTTATACAGCTCTAGACGCACCTCGTGGTATTCGCCCAGGTAACTGTAATCGACCGGAATCCCATCCGGGCCACCGCCCTCATCCCCGTGAATAGGACGAATCCGCACCTGCTCGCGGACTTGCACCCCGTCCCGGCAATACCCCAACAGTTGCCAAGTACTGCCGCCTACGGGTTTGACACTCACCGCAATCAAGCCGGGAATCATAATCGCAGCAGACATCGTTGGTCCTTTCTGTATTTAGCGTCCGATGGGCAATCGACTCTGTCGGCTGGGATAATAATGACGGGTCCTGTCCGGCAGGAGATTCAGCCGCTGGTACTCCAGGGTCGTCGGGCCGTCGGCTGCGGGCACGTCCGCCCGCTCGGCCGCCGATGTGCCAAACAG
>JAKPGL010000162.1 GCA_029550925.1 Planctomycetota bacterium | reverse complement strand
CTATCTTGCAGCCCGTCGCCGGATGGAAGAATATCAGGCGATGCTGGGTGATCCGGCTTGCGAACCGGAGATGAAAACGCTGGTTCGGGAGGAACTCGAATCGCTGGAAGCAGCCCTTGGAGCGATGGAGGAAGAGGCGTTGGAAGCCTTTCTTCCCTCCGATCCCGACGATGATCGGAACGCGATTCTGGAAATCCGCGCAGGGACCGGCGGGGAGGAGGCGGCCCTGTTTGCGGCCGACCTTCTTCGGATGTACAGCCGGTATGCTCAGGAACGCGGTTGGAAGGTTTCGCTGCTGGACGCTTCGCCGGCTGAGGCGGGCGGCTACAAGGAAGCCATTCTGGCGGTCGAAGGGGAAGAGGTCTATAAGACCCTCAAATTCGAGTCGGGTGTTCATAGGGTTCAGCGGGTTCCGGTCACGGAAGCGCAGGGCCGTATCCACACCTCCGCTGCCAGTGTGGTCGTGCTTCCTGAAGCCGATCCCGAAAACTCGGACATCGAGATACCGGAAAAAGACCTTCGGATGGATACCTATCGGGCCAGCGGAGCCGGAGGGCAGTATGTGAACCGGACCGATTCGGCGGTCCGATTGACGCATTTGCCAACGGGGCTTACGGCCGCCTGCCAGTCGGAGCGGTCCCAGGCCCGAAATCGGGAACGGGCGCTGGCCATGCTGAAGGCCCGTCTTCTTGATCTCCGACGTCAGGAAGAAGCGGCCCGGACGGGCCGGGCTCGTCGGATGGCCATTGGGACGGGGGATCGAAGCGAGAAGATTCGGACCTACAATTTTCCCCAAAATCGGGTGACCGATCATCGAATTGGCCGTTCCTGGCACAATCTCGATCGCATTTTGGATGGAGAGCTGGACGAGGTGCTTCGTGCCCTGGCGTCCCAGGATGCCCGGGCCCGGATTGAAGCACTCGCCAAGGGCGGAACGCTTTCCGTTTCAGCGCTTGGGGAGGAATGAGAACGGTTGGAGACCTGGTCGAAGCGGGTACCGCCTTTCTGGAAAAGGCCGGAATTTCCGAGCCCCGAACGAAGTGGGAGTGGCTCGTAACCAGTCGGATGGGCATCGGTCGATTGGACTGGCGGCTGATGGCCGATCAATTTCTTCCAGCCTGTTTTGAGGAAAGGGTCTGGCAGGCGGATCTGGCCCGGTTGGCTGCGGGAGAACCCCCGGCCTATATTCTGGGCGAAGCCACTTTTCGCGGTTTGCGCCTTTTCTGTGATCGCCGGGCTTTGATTCCCCGCCCGGAAACCGAGCAACTGGTGGGGGAGGTGCTGCGCGATGACCGCTTGTGGCAGTTACCCCACCCGGTGATCGCCGATGCGGGGACGGGGAGCGGCTGCATTGCCTGTGCCCTCGCCAAGGAACAGCCCCGGGCCCGTCTGATTGCGTTGGATCAAAGTCGGGACGCGTTGACGTTGGCGCGGACCAATATGCAACGGTTGGGCTTGTCCCAACGGATTGAATTGATCGCAAGCGACTGGCTGGCGGTTCTGGCGGACCATTCTCTGGATGCCGTGGTTTCGAATCCTCCCTACGTCGCGAGAACCGAGTGGGAAACGTTGGATCCTGAGGTTCGGGAATTTGAACCCCGTGAGGCCCTTGACGGTGGGGAGGACGGGCTGGAGGCCATCCGCCGGCTGGCAGCCGATGCCCGCCGATGTTTGAAACCGGACCGTTCCCTTTGGATGGAAATCGGAAGTAATCAGGCCGGGGCCGTGCGGGCCCTTCTCGATGGGCTGGAGTTCTCGGCCGTCGAGATTCGAGCCGACTGGAGCGGACGGCCTCGTTTTGTCTTCGCCCGATCACCGGCCTGATCA
>JAKPGL010000143.1 GCA_029550925.1 Planctomycetota bacterium | reverse complement strand
CCTTCCGAAGGAGCGGCCGGGGTCTGTACCATCTGTTTGAGGGCCTTTAGGGCACGAACCCGTACCTTGTGGGTTGCTGGCCGGGCTGGGATGTCCCGCAGTTCCCCCGGTCGGAAGGGATTAGGAACCCCTGTTTTGGCGGGCCGGGCCGGAACCAGTTTTCTTTCGATCTTGACCAACCCCGGCAGAGCAAATACGCCCGGTCCCTCCGGTCCCAAGGCCTTTTGCATCTCGGCTTCTAGGGCGTTGATGATTTGGCCGACCACTTTCTTTTCTACACCGGTCGTTTCGGCTAACCGCCGAACCAGTTCTGTTTTACTGAGAGGTTTCGGCCCACTTTGTGCACACATGGCAATCACCCTCCAATATAGTAAGGAACGTTTTACCCCTTCCGTCGGCTCGGAAGGCATGTAGCGACAATGTTTGTTTGTGGGATACCAAGGGGAGAAAAGCGGCATTCACGCGAAAACGGGACTCCATGAAAACTGGTAACCCCCGGGAAAAAACAGCCATTGGGATTCTTGCTCCTGGCGCATACCACGGCCAACCGCTCTTCTGCGGTCTCGCCACACGGCGGAAAGACTCCCCTATTTCTCCCAGCAGGCATGATTAGAAAGCTCTTTTGCGAAAAAAACAATCCCAGGGTCCGTAAAAAAATAGATTCTCCCTCCTTTGGGGCATCTATTCTAAAGTATCATTTTCATTGGTAAAAGGGGGAAAATTGTGGTAGGTGAACTTACCCCCCGTTCTGTTATAACCAAAATAGGGGGCGTATTATACCCACCCGTTATTGGCACAAACGGCCTCCTTTTAACCCGCATAAACAGAAAAGTTTAGCTGTTTTCTCTCCCAGGGTAAGGAGTCCTCGACCTTTGGGAACCGGTGCGGGGTTTAAATTTTAAGGAAGATCGGATTTTTCAAGGGGCAGAGGCCCAAGGGGTGGCCCTCCGAAGGGTTCTTCGGCGGCCAAGGGGCGAACGTGGCTTTTTTGCTGGTTTTTGTCTTTTTTGGCCGGCCTTCGAGCGGTAGGGAAGGTTTTTTGCAACCTATTATTTTTTAGCGAGTTAGGACATCAATTCCCCAAGAGAGGATGGCGATGGATCGGTGGATAGGAGTGGTATTGGCCCTGGTAGGGGGCCTTTTTTTTGGACTGGGCGGCCTTTCGGAAGTGCGGGAGGCCTCTGGGGGGACGGTAAGCTGCTGGGCGGCTCTAGGCCCGGCAGCGGTAGGACAACGGGCGGTTGTACCAGCTATTATTCGCCCCCCTAATCAGGCCCAACAGGAGGCAGAAGAGGAAAAGGAAAACCAAGAAGAAAATGAAAAGGGGGTGGATGTTTTCGTGCCCCCCCCGCGGGAGGTCATGAAAAATCTGCGCGACGCGCAACGGCTCCTGGAGCAGGGCCGGTTGAGCGAAGCCGTCGGCTTTTTGCAGGCCATCTTGACCGCAGCGGAAGACTACTTCTTTCAGCCGGATCGAAGCCGGCCGACCCGCCTGAGTCTGAAAACCGAGGCCCAGCGCCTGCTGGGCCAGATGCCGGAAGAAGCCCGGCAGATGTATGAAATTCGTTACGGTCCGCAGGCCCGGCAGTTGCTTCGGCAGGCGGTCGCCGAAGGGGACCCGGAAAAACTCAGCGAAATTTCCCGCACCTTTTACCACACCGAAGCCGGTTATGAAGCCAGTTTGCTTTTAGGGCTGCACCATTTACGGAGCGGCCGGGTGTTGGCGGCGGCGTTAGTTTTGGATCGGCTTCAGAAGTCTTGCACGAATCCGGGGCGATTAGAACCCACCTTATCGCTGGCCCTGGCAACAGCCTGGTATCGGGCGAAAATGCCCGAACAGGCCCAGGCGGTGCTGGTGCGATTGAAGGCGTCTCATGGCGGCAAACCGCTCCAATTGGCAGGTCGGGAAGCGGCCTGGTTTGGACGAGAAAAGGACGTCTTGGCGTGGCTGGCCCAGTGGGCGGGCAATCCAGCTCTGGGAGGCCCAAGTCAGGAAGACGCCGGGTATTTGATGGTGCGAAATAGCCCTGGGCGGAATGCGGCCAGTTCGGGCGGCCGACCGCTGCTGAATCTCCGATGGCGCGTGCCTACGGCAGACCATCCCCTATTGGATCAATGGATCCAGCGGCTGCAACAGGATTTAGAAGACCAGGGGGTTCCCTGCGTCGCCCAGGGAATTCCGTTGGCTGTGGGCGATACGGTGCTGCTGCGATCGGTGCAGAACTTAGTGGCGGTCGATGTGCAGACCGGGAAACGGCGGTGGGAATCGCCGGTGGCCGCGCCGGTGGATACGATCCTGGCCGGTCAGGACCAGCCGATCAACTTAGGCCAGGCCACCGTGTTGCAGGCCCGCATGGCGCAGCGGATTTGGCTTGACGCCACCTACAGCCGACTCAGCAGCGACGGCAAGTTGGTTTTTTGTATTGAAGAAGACTCTGGTTGGGGCGCTCCGACGCCGGGCGTCGCGCCGCAGATGCAGATTCTGATTATCCGACAACGAATGAAAGAAGGCCGACGGAGTTCGCCTGCCAACCGACTGGCAGCCTATGACATCCGGACCGGCAAACTCCAATGGGAAGTGGGCGGGCCGGAAGACCAGGAATACGCCCTGCCCCTGGCCGGGACCGCTTTCTTAGGGGCGCCGCTGCCGCTGATGGGACAATTATATGTGCTGGGCGAAACCCGAAATGACGTTCGGCTTTTGGTGTTGGAGGCGCAGACCGGTCGGTTGCTCTGGTCGCAGCAATTGGGCGTGGTCGGGCAGGAAGGCGGGCCGAACTTCGATATGGACGGCCAACCATTTACCGGCCGATTCTTAGGGCTTTCGCCTTCCTATGCCGAGGGTATTTTGGTGTGCCCCACGGGCCAGGGGGCATTGGTGGCCTTGGACTTGGCCAGCCGAACCTTCTTGTGGGCGTATGCCTATCTGCCCCAGATGGAGGCCGGCCAACGGCGGATGATCCTGATCCAACAGATGGCCTTTGCCGGCCAGATGGCACCGGCGCCTTCCGAAGGATGGATGGAAACGACATGCATGTTGGCCGACGGCCGGGTCTTGTTGACCACGCCGGAAAGCCGGGACATTTATTGCCTGAACTTGGCCGACGGAAAAGAACTCTGGAAACAAACCTGCCCGGATGGGTTGTATGTGGCCTGTGTCCATGACGGCAAGGTGGTCTGGGTAGGCCGACACCGGGTGGGCGCCTTCCGGTTGGCCGACGGCCAGCCCGCCTGGCCTGTCGGAAGTTCCGGCGCCGCAGTTTCCGCCTACTCGTCCGCTGCTTTACGAAGAAACAGTCGCTTGGAGAATGGAATGCCCGGTGCATCCCCTGATGTTCCTGTTCTTCCCTCCGGAGATGCAGCGGCTGTTGCTCCGGAAGTTTCAGGCCGATTGGCCCTGGACCTACCGGACGGGGCGGTGCCCAGTGGATTGGGGTTTTTGAGCGGCGATAAGTATTATTTGCCGCTTAGCACCGGGGAGGTGGCCACCGTCGATCTTAGCAAAGGGGAAATTGTGCATCGGAGCCGGTCCCGCACCGGGGCAGTGCCGGGGAACCTGATCTGTGTGCGGGACAAAGTGATCTCCCAAAGTCCCAGCGGCGTGGAGCTGTATGAGCAACTGGAACCTTTGAAATCGCAGACCGAGGCTCGCCTGGCCCAGAATCCGAACGACCCAGACGCCTTGGCCATCCGGGGCGAAATCCTCCTGGAGGAAGGCCGACGTGCGGAAGCCATCGAAGCCTTCCAGCGCAGTTTAGCTCAGCGGGCCGATCCCCGCACTCAACAATTCCTTCGAGAAACCCTGTTCGAGGGGCTGCAAGAGGACTTCGTTGCCTATCGTCGGCATCTGCCGGAGCTAGAAAAACTCCTGGACTCCGAAGAACACCGCGCCCGCTATGAACGTCTGCTGGCCGAGGGATTATTGCAGGCGGGAGAATATGCGTCCGCCTGGCAGACCTATCAGCGTCTGGCGGAGCGCAAAGAGCCGCTCGCCCGATTGGAACAGATTAGCAAATCCTATGCGGTACGTCGGGACCGATGGTTTGAAGATCAATGGGGACAATTTCGCCGGAAAGCGCCGCCGGAGCTAGTGCAACAGATGGATCGGCAAATTCAAGAGCAATTGGAAAAAGTTCTTGGCAGTTCGGACCCGATCGGCGGTTTGGTCCAATTTGTGAATCTGTATGGGGAGCACCCAAGCGCCGAACGTGCCCGGCAGGAACTTTTAACCCGACTGGTTTCCGGCGGGCGATGGTTGGAAGCAGAACTGTTGCTTCGAGAGCAAGCCCGCTCGGAGGATTCGGCTAAAAAGCGGTCGGCAACGGCCCAGTTGGCCGATCTGTTGCGTCGGGCGGGCCGACCGGCTGAGGCCGCCGTCTATTATCAGCAGTTGGCCGAACAATGGGCGGATGAAGTTTGTCTGGACGGCAAGACCGGCAAGCAGATCGTCCAGTCCCTGGCGCAAGACGATCCGGTTCGCCGCTGCTTGCAGCCGAGCCAATGGCCCCAAGGCCGGGTGCAGGTCCAACGGTCGCCTGTGCCCGCCAACAGCGCGACCCTCCAAGTTGCCTATCATGGCCGGTTCTTCCTTTCCACCGAAAACATCACCGATCCGACCTTCCAAGACGCTCAGATCGTGTTCGACCAAAACCGGCGGCTGCTGTTGGGCTACGACCGGTTCGGCCGAGAACTGTGGAAACCGTTCCCCATCTCTTTCGGCAATAATCCGAATCGCTTTTTTGGCTTCAACCGCTCCTGGTGGCAGGTGTACCTGCAAGGGCGTCTGATGGTCATTTCCACCGGGACTAGTCTCCAGGCGTATGATCTGATGGGGATTTCGGGCGGCGAAGGCCCCCGAATGCTCTGGTCGCAGGACCTGCTCGAAGCCGGTCGGCTTGGGAACGAGGAAGAAGGAATCGTCTTGGCGGCGTTTCCGGCCATGCCGTGGCGCCAGATGCCAGGCCGACCGGGTAGTACAACGATCCGCTTGGTTTCGGATCGGGTCATGTGTTTCCAACGGCTTCGGCATTTAATGGCGGTGGATACGCTCACCGGTCAGCCTTTGTGGGTCCGAAGCGATCTGCCGGCAGGCTGTGCATTGTTCGGCGATGAGAAACGGCTTTTTGTGCTGCCGCCGGACAAAGCCGACATGCTCGTGCTGCACCCGAGGGACGGCAAACTGATCGAGAAACGCCCCTTGCCGAAATTAGGCTCTTTGGCAGACGGCCCGCCTGTTCCTGGCCAGGTGTTTCCTCCAGGCGTCCCGGGACAGCAAGCGGCCGATGTTGCCCAAGCGGCCATGCCCCAGATGCTTCGGCAGTATTGCCTGACGGCGATTGGCGGTCGGCTTCTGCTTTGCTATGGAGAAGGGGACAAACAATCGCTTCGGCTCTATGATCTGTGGGAACAAAAAGATGTTTGGGGGCCGATCCGGTTCCCCTTGGGGACGCGGACCGCCTTAGTCGAAAAAGAGGCGGTCGGCCTGCTGGAGCCAAACGGGCAATTTACCTTGGTGCGGATCGCCGACGGCCAGGTGGTGGTCCAAGATAAATTGAACATCCGAGAGATCGCCGAGAGCCTCCAAGGGATGCACCTGATGCGATTGGGCGATCTGTACTTGGTAACTCCTTTCGGCATTCCGCAGGGATTCCAACACATGCCCCAGCAGCCGATTCCAGGAATGCACTGCGGACAGGTCCCGTTTGGCCGGGTCTATGCCTACTCGCTGGAAGGCAAACGCCTCTGGGCTGAGCCGTTGGAACTCCGCCAGCAGAATATGCTTTTCAGCCAGCCGGCGGGTTTGCCGGTGGTGATCTTTGCCACCCAACAGTTCGAGCGGCGCAATCAGGGCGGCGGTACGTTCCATGTCCAGCTTCTGGTCATCCACAAACAAACAGGCCGAAAACTGCTGGAAGAAAAGTTCCCCTATACGACGAATATCTTCCAGATTACCGGCGACCCGGAAAAACACACCGTCGATATCCTGCTCCAGCGAGACAAAACGACCCTCACCTTTACCGACCAGCCCTGGCCGGCGGAGGAAGAGGCGTCGGCCAATGCGGCTTCCGCCAAAGAAAAAGAAAAGGGAGCAACCAAAAAACCGTCCACTTTGCGGGAGGGTCTGTGGCGAAGCATCCGAAAAACCTTTCTGCCAGAAGAACCACCCAATCCCTTCGAGGAGTTTGATTCAGAAGTACAACCGGCAATACCCGCCCAGGCAATTCCACTTCCGGCGCCTGTGCCTGTACCGCAGCCGGATACCCGATAAACCGATGTTTTTCATCCTGAGCATGTCAAGTAGTTTCTCCACAACGAGGATTGCTTCCCGAAAGTTACAACGACCTAGTTTTGAAACCCTTTTTTGGGGAATGGCAAGAGAGTTGGGAAGAAGGAGAGCGGCGGTTATGAGGAAATTTGTTCATTTGCCCATCATCTCGGCTGGGGGAGCGATGAATTGGCCTCTCCGGAATCGGCGTGGGCTGGCAGCGGCCGCCCTGGTTGGCTGGGGGATGGTTCTGTTTGGGTTCACCAGTCCAACCGCCGGCGTGGACCTCAAGGACCCGAAGGTCCAGCAGGTGGTGCAACGGGGTTTAGAGTGGTTGGCCAAGAATCAATCCCGGGCCGGACATTGGACGGCCAACAACGGGCAGTATCCGACCGCGATGACCGGCCTGGCTGGGCTGGCCCTATTGAGTGAAGGCTCCACCACCACCCAGGGCAAATACGCCCCGAATATCCGGCGGGCGGTAGATTTTCTGTTGACCAAGGCCCGGCCCAACGGACTGATCGGCGATCCGCACCGGGACGACCGCTACACCTACGGCCACGGGTTTGCCACCCTCTTCCTCTCCCAGGTGTTGGGCGAAGAAGAAGACCAGCAGCGCCGCGAAGAATTGGTCCGCGTATTGACCAAGGCGGCGGAGTTTTCCGGACGGGCGCAAACCCAGGCGGGCGGCTGGGGGTATGTCAGCGCCAAGGACGGCCAAGGGTTCGACGAAGGCTCCACCACCATCACCCAAGTGCAGGCGCTTCGCGGCTGCCGAAACGCCGGCGTGCCAGTGCCTAAAGAAGTCATCGACAAGGCCATCAACTACATCAAACGCTGCACCTTGCCGGACGGCGGCGTGCAGTACAATTCCCAGGGCGGCGGCGGACGCCCGGCCATTACCGCGGCGGCCATCGCCTGCCTGTTCAACGCCGGCGAGTACGACAGCGAGTATGTGCCCCGGCTGCTCAACTACTGCGAAAAGAACCTTTCCAACATCCAACACGAGGGGTTCGGCCACTGGCATTATGCACACTATTATTACTCCCAAGTGCTTTACCGCGAAGGCGGTAAAAAGTGGGAAGAATATCGAGACAAGATTTTCGAGCGGATCGTTCGCGAAGCCGGGCCGGACGGCGCCTGGACCCAGGGCTACATCGGCCCGGTGTTTACGACCAGCATCAACCTGACCATCCTGCAACTCGAACGAGCCGCTCTGCCCATTTACCAGCGATAACCGTTTTGTTCCCACGGACAAACCCTGGCGGGGTTTGCCGAACACTAATGTCCTTATTTCCATGAGGTTGTTGTATGAGTGAAACGTTCAACTCCCATGATACGGCAGCGATTGAAAAACTCGGTCGCGCCCGTGAAAAGATCCTCAGCCAACTTTCGCAGGTGATCGTTGGCCAACAGCAGGTGATCGAGGAATTGCTGATTTCGCTTTTCAGCCGGGGCCATTGCCTGCTGGAGGGCGTGCCCGGACTGGCCAAAACCCTGATGGTCAGCACCCTGAGCCGAACCCTGAACCTCTCGTTCAAACGCATCCAATTCACGCCAGACCTGATGCCGGCCGACATCACCGGCACCGAAATCATCGAAGAAAACCGCGCGACCGGCGGCCGGGAATTCCGGTTCCTGGAAGGGCCGATCTTCGCCAATGTGATCCTGGCCGACGAAATCAACCGAACCCCGCCCAAAACCCAGGCGGCCCTGCTGGAAGCCATGCAGGAGCGGCAAGTAACCATCGGCCGAGTCCGGCATCCGATGGCCGATCCGTTCTTCGTCCTCGCCACCCAAAACCCCATCGAACAAGAAGGCACCTATCCGCTGCCCGAAGCGCAGCAGGACCGGTTCATGTTCAAGGTGTTCGTCAACTATCCGAGCTTCGACGAAGAGTTCGAGATCGCCCGGCGGACCACCGCCGTATTCAGCGAAGAGGTCGAACCGGTGCTGACAGGCGAAGAAATTCTGGACCTGCAGCGGATCGTCCGGGAAGTGCCGGTAACAGACCATATTATCCGATATACCCTGGCGCTAGTGCGGCAGACGCGGGTGGGCCTGCCCGGCACGCCGGACTTTGTGGACGAGCGGCTCAGTTGGGGCGCTGGCCCCCGAGCGGTCCAGTTTTTGATCATCGGCGGCAAGGCCCGCGCCCTGCTCTATGGCCGAACCTATGTTACCGTCGAGGACATCCAGGCCCTGGCCAAGCCGGTCCTTCGGCATCGCCTGGTCCTGAGCTTCACCGCAGAAAGCGAAGGCGTTACCACCGATCAGGTCGTGGAGCAACTGTTGGCTGTTACCCCTACTCGTGAAGATGAGTTGACCAGCGATGCCCGATTCCAAAAGATTTTTGCATCCTGAGGCGATCAAGCGAATTTCGCGTCTGGAGCTGCGCGCCCGGCACATTGTGGAAGGCTTCCTGGCCGGGATGCACCGCAGCCCCTACTACGGCCGATCGCCCGAATTCGTCCAACACCGCCAGTACGCCTGGGGCGACGACCTGCGGGACGTGGACTGGAAAGTCTGGGCCAAGCAGGACCGCTACTACGTCAAACAATACGAAGAAGACACCAACCTGCGCTGTACGCTGCTGGTGGATGTGTCGAACAGTATGCGGTACGGTCGAGGGGCCATGAATAAATATGAATACGCCTGCACCATCGCGGCCAGCCTCGCCTACTTGGCCCTTCGCCAACAGGACGCGGTCGGCTGTACGGCGTTCGACGAATCGGCCCGGATCGTCGTGCCGCAACGAACCAAACGCAACCACCTGGACGCTATCCTCCAAGCGTTCGACATCGCCGAACCCCGCAACAAGACCGATATGAGCGGCGTGTTGACGACCGCGGCGGAAAGTTATCCCCGGCGCGGCCTCATGGTGCTGGTCTCGGACCTGTTGGTCGAGCGGGAAGGTCTCTTCCGGGGTCTGAAACTGCTGAAGGCGAGAGACCACGATATCTTGGTGTTTCACGTGTTGGACGACGATGAATTGGATTTTCCCTTTAGCGGCCCCACCCGGTTTGAAGGGCTGGAGGAGATGATCCACCTGAATTGCAATCCCCGGGCGCTGCGCGAAGGGTACTTGGCCGCCCTGGGCGCCTACTTGGACGAAGTGCGACGGGGTTGTTCCCGGTTGGCCATCGATTACGTCCTGCTGCGCACCAGCCAGCCGTTGGATGCGGCGCTGGCCGCCTTTTTGAGTCATCGACTCGGCCGACATCGCCGAGGCGTGCGAAAAGGAAGATAAGAAAACAGAAACAACGCCGCGCCGCATAGGCAGCGGCGGTTCCGAACAGAACGCAGTCCCTTTGGAACACCGTCTGGCCAGACGGTATTCCGACGCCGACTAACAGTCGGCGTTACGTAACTTAGCCTGTCCAGGCTGAGTTAAGCGCCGACTAACAGTCGGCGTTACGTAGCTTAGCCTGTCCAGGCTGAGCTAAGCGCCGACTAACAGTCGGCGTTACATTGGCAACCTGAGTTCACCAAAACGAGTTCGCTATGACCAGTTTTTTGTATCCAGGAGCATGGGTTGGCGCCGTAGCGGCGGCCGCGCTCGTCGCCGTGCCGATCCTCATCCATCTGATCAATATGATGCGCCATCGCCGGGTCCAGTGGGCGGCGATGGAATTTCTGCTCATTAGCCAAAAGAAAAACCGCACCTGGGTCATCCTGAAGCAACTGCTACTGCTGCTGATGCGGATGGGTGCTATCGCTGCTATAGTTTTTCTGATTCCCCATCCGAAGCTCCAGAGCGAGTTGGGCCGACTGCTCGGCGGCGTGAAGACTCACCACATCATTCTGCTGGACGATAGCTACTCGATGTCGGACCGGTGGTCGGCCGGCAACGCCTTTGACAAGGCGAAAGAAGTGATCTATCGGATCGCCGAGTCGGCCATGGCCCAGCCCACCCCGCAGGAGGTTACCTTGTTGCGATTCTCCCAGGCCGACCGACCCGGAAACCGACAACCCGACCTGCTGCAAACCGCCGTCGATACCCAGTTTCTCCAACAGGTCAAAGACCGGATCGGCCCGTTGGAGGCGTCGCAGACCGCCGCCGGCCCGCTGCCCGCCTTAAAAGCCGTCGGCCAACTCCTGGGCCAGCAGGAAGAAACCGGCGAACTGGTGATCTACCTGATTTCCGATTTTCGCACTAAAGACTGGGCTTCGCCCACCGATGTCAAAGACCAATTGCTCCAGTTCCAGAAGCGCGGCGCTCGGCTCTTTTTTGTCCAATGCGTCGAGTCGATGCACGACAATCTGGGGATTGCGGAGCTAACGCCGCTGCCGGGCGTCCGGGCTGTGGGGGCAGAAATGTTCATGGAAATCGCCGTTACCAACCACGGCGATAGCCCGGCCAGCAATGTGCCGATCTCGCTGGAAGAGGACGGCTCGCCTCGACCGGCCGTTACCCTGCGGCACATCCGGCCGGGCGAAACGGTGCGGGAGCGGTTCCGGGTCCATTTTGAAAAGGCGGGGCAACATTTCATTACCGCCCGGTTGGAGACCGACGCCGTGGCCGCCGACAACTATCGGTACGCCGCCCTCGATGTACCGGCTGGACTGCCCGTCTTGATTATCGACGGCGATCCGGCCGGCGGCGAAGGCCGATTCATCGCCCTGGCTCTGGAATCCGATCCCAGAGCGCGGACCGGCATCTTGCCTCAGATCGAACAGCCCCGGTTCTTGAGCCTCCAACCCTTGCAAAAGTTCCATAGCATTTATTTGGTCAATATCGACCGGTTGGACGCCTCGGGGATCCGAGCCTTGGAGGAATATGCGGCGGCCGGCGGCGGAGTGGCCTTTTTCCTCGGCCCTGTCTGGCGCACCAAGTTCATCAACGACGAACTCTACCGGGAAGGCAAGGGGCTGTTTCCCATGCCGGTCGCTTCGCCCACGATCCTCCGGGTGGATTATCTGGAACGGACCCCGGATATCGAAGTGGCCGACCCCCGGCATCCCATTCTTGGCCTCTTGGCCAGCGAACGATATAAATTTTTACAATCAGTGATGGTGGAGCAGTATTTCGCGGCGCCTCGGGAGTGGAAACCGCCGGCCGAATCTGGAGTTCGGATTCTGGCCCGCCTGCGCAACGGGGCCCCGTTGGTCGTTGAAAAACCGTTCGGCAAAGGCCGGGTGATCGCCTTTACCACCACCGCCGCTCCGCAGTGGAACAACTGGGCCAAAGACCCCAGTTTCGTGATCGCCATGCTCCAGATGCAGGCCTACTTGGCCAATCAGCCGCTCGGAGAGTCTTCCCGTCAGGTGGGCGCTCCGTTAGAAACGCCTCTGGACCCGGCCCAGTACGAGTCCCAAGTTCGCATCATCCCGCCGATGGGCGCCGAGGGTCTGCCGCAGGTGGTGGACGCTGCGGCGGTCCCGGACGGCCCGCCAACGGCCTCCTTCCTGGATACCTACCGGCAGGGCGTCTATCGGGTGCAACTTACGAAAAAGGACGCCTCTCAAGAAGAACGTCTGGTCGCCTACAACGTCGATCCGACCGAAGGAAACCTGAAGCTCACGAGCCGGGAACAACTGACGGCTGCGTTGGACCCGCTCCATTTCACCTATACCGCGGCCGACGCCTTCCAATATCAAGCCGAAGAAGCCGGTCTGAATCTGTTTCAGGCGCTTTTGTACGGTTTACTGATCCTCTTGGTAGCAGAACAGATGTTAGCCTACTCTGCGAGTTATCATCCCGCCAGTCCCACCGCAACGGCGAAAGGAGAACGACCATGAACACGCTCCTTTGGCCGAACTGGATAGCTTCTCCTTTGCCCAGTCCCCTGTGGGCCGAGGCGGAGGCCCCGCGCATCCACTTTGAATGGGCGCGCATCCAATCGAACGTCGATTGGATCCTACCGGTGGCGGCGTGTGTGCTGTTTTTGCTCTATGTGCGGCTCATGTACCAGAAGGACAGCCGAGAGTTGCCTGCGTGGCTCGGTTGGGTGCTGACGCTCTTCCGTTCCGCCGTGTTCTTGGCCCTGTTGGTTCTCTATCTGGACCCCACCTGGCGGACTGAACGCGAAGTGATCCATCCGTCCCGGGTGGCGGTGTTGGTGGATACGAGCCTCAGCATGGGTATGACGGACGTTACCCTTCCGGGCACCACGCTCTCGGCCAGCCGGGCCCAATTGGCCGCCCATGGACTGGAAAATACTCCGCTGTTGGATCATCTCCGCCGCACCCATCAGGTGAGCATTTGGCGGTTCGACCAGGAGTTGAAACGGTTGCTCCAATTGGAGCGGCAGACGGGTTCGTCCGAGGTCGGCCAAGCGGGCGATGAGACAGGTAACCCCGCCAATCCCGGCGCCCAAGAAACCATCTCCCCGGGTTCAGATCGGTCAGGGGCCGGCCAGCAACCGCCCAAACCCTCTTGGGCCGAACTGCTCCGTCCCGTGGGCAATGAGACCCGCTTGGGCCAGTGTCTGCGGCAACTGTTGGTCGAAGAGCGTGCGGCGCCATTGGCCGGGGTGATCCTCATCAGCGACGGCGGCCACAACGCCGGCCCATCGCCCGAAACCGCTCTGCCGCTGGCCGAAGAAATGAAAACGCCCATTTTCGCCATCGGCATTGGCTCGGATAAAAAACCAGTCAATGTGCGGGTGTCGGACCTACTGGCCCCGGCCAGGGCCTATCCGGGCGATCGGCTGACCATCACCGCCTACATCCAGGCCCAGCAACTGGCCAAACGAGAGGCGGTGGTAGAACTGTTGGTCCGGCCTGCTACGGCGACTTCCCCGCAGGATGCCGGCGGCGGCCAACTGCAAGATTCCCAACGGATTATCCTGGGCGCCGACGGCGAAATCGTCCCCGTCAAGTTCGAGATCGCCTCGCCCGAACCCGGCCGACGTATCTATTGCGTCCGCATCCAGCCTCCGGCCGGCGATAGCGATCCGGCCGACAATTTCCGCGAAACGGAACTCGAAGTGGTCGAACGGAAAAACAAGGTCCTTCTGGTAGCCGGCGGTCCAAGCCGAGAGTACCAATTCCTGCGAAACTTGCTTTATCGGGATAAATCCACCACGGTGGATATTTATTTACAGACCGCTCAACCCGGCGTCTCGCAAGAAGCCGACCAAATCCTCGACGATTTCCCCGCGCTCCGACAGGAAATGTACCAGTACGATTGCCTCGTGGCGTTTGATCCCGATTGGCGACAGATCGGGCCGCAGGCCGCCGATACGCTGGAAAGCTGGGTGGCGGAACAGGGCGGCGGATTGGTCCTAGTGGCCGGGCCGGTCCACATGGGCGAATCGGTCGGCGGCTGGACCGAGGACGCCTCGTTGGCCAAAATCCGGGCGCTCTATCCGGTCGAGTTCCATAGGCAACTTACGTTTACATCGCCCGCCGAATACGCTGCCGAAGAACCTTGGCCGCTGGAGTTCACCCGGGCCGGTCTGGAGGCCGACTATCTCTGGTTGGGCGATACGGCCTCGGCCAGCCAAAGCGCCTGGCAGAGCTTCCCCGGCGTCTATAGCTTCTTCCCGGTGCGAGGTGTGAAGCCGGGTGCTACGGTGCTGGCCCGGTTTTCCGACCCCCGCTCCGGGGCCGGCGGCGAAGGGGCGCCCTACTTCGTAACCCAATTTTACGGCTCCGGTCGGGTCTTCTACATGGGCAGCGGCGAAATGTGGCGTTTGCGGGCCGTCGATGAAAAGTATTTCGAAACCTTTTATACGAAACTGATTCGGCATGTATCTCAGGGTCGGCTCCTGCGTGGTTCGCCCCGCGGCGTGCTTCTGGTCGGGCAGGAACAATACCAACTGGGCAATATCGTCGAGGTCCGGGCGCAATTGACCAACGCCCAAATGCAGCCGTTGGAGGCCCCCTCGGTAACGGCCCAGGTGTTGCACGTGGAAACCGGCTCTGTCCAGAATCTCACCTTGACGGCCGATCCGGCCCGAGCGGGCGCTTTTGCCGGCCAGTTTACCGCCGCCAAAGAGGGCGTGTATCGCCTGGAACTCGCGATCCCCGAAAGCGCCGACGAACGGCTGGTGCAAACCGTCAAAGTCCGAATGCCAAAGCTGGAAAGCGAAACCCCGCAACGTCGGGACGACCTGCTGAGCCGACTGACCCAAGGGCCGGAACCCGGCCAATACTATCTCAGTTTTGACGAGGCCCTCCACGGTGCGGGCGGCAAACCTTCCCTGCTTTCCCTGCTCAAAGACAAAACCCGGACTACCGTGCTGCTGGATGCGCCGAACCGGCCCCAGAAAGAACAGTGGCTCCAGGTGATCCTGGCCGTCTTGTGCGGCTGCCTATTTTTGGAGTGGACCATCCGACGCCTCCTGCGCCTGGCGTAAAACTCGAAATGCTCCTTCCGGAGGAATCGCAGCGTAACGATGGCAACGGAAAACGGGATCGAACGAGTTGAACTAGGACCTAAAACATCACCTTTTGATATTTCCTAGCGAGTAGTTATGGCAATTTCAGAGGAACGTGGTGCGAACCGTATTCCGCCGACCATTCAGGAGCGGCTTCGACGGCTCCGAGGGTGGATTCGGGCCTATGTCTGTTGGGAAGGCCTGATGGCGGGTTTGGTCTGGTTAGGCGCGGCCTTTTGGCTGACGCTGGTGGTCGATTGGTTTTTTGAACCGGCCCGGCAGGTGCGGATTCTGTTCTGGGTGGCCGTCGGCGGGGGACTGGCGTGGATTTTCTTCTGGCAGGCGATTCGCCGTCTGGCGGTTCGGTTTACCGAGGCCAATTTGGCGATGGTCCTGGAGCGGCGATTCCGGGAACTGAACGAGACGCTGCTGACAACCGTAGAAATAGCGTCCCGGCCCGAGCGAGCACGCCGGTTCAACCCTCAGATGTTGGCCCATACCTGCCAGGAAGCAGAAAAACGGTTAAGGCCGATTCGGCTGCGGGAGGTGTTTAATTTTCGGCCTCTATACAAAGTTACCATTTCCGCCTTGTTGCTGGCCGTAAGCATTGCCATGTGGGCGGGGCTGTATCCCGAAGCCTTCGGCGTGTGGAGCGATCGGGTGCTGGGCCTATCGGATCGACTCTGGCCCCGACGGACCGTGCTGGTCGTGGAAGGTTTTGAAAAGCCGGTCAAGGTCGGACGGGGCGGCGACTTGGAACTGATCGCCCGGGTCGATTTGGAACAGTCGGAACTAGTTCCGTCGGCGATTTATATCCGAGGCCGAACCGAAGAAGGCGCCCGCATTCGGGCCGTCATGAATCGTATCGGCAACGCCCAGCCCGGCAAAGACAAATACCAAGATTACGCCTACACGTTCCAGGGCCTGCTCTCGGACGTGCAGTTCGATCTGCACGGCGGCGACGCCTGGATCGAGGGCCTCCAGATCGACGTGGTCGATAATCCTACCCTGGCCCGCCTGGAACTGGAATATGAATATCCGGCCTATATGGCCCGAGCGCGGCGAACCGTGGAGGTTACCGGCGTGATGCCTGTGCCGCAAGGTACAAAACTGACCATCCGCGCGACGGCCAATAAAGACCTGCAGATGGTGCAAATCCATTCGGTATTGGAGCCGAGCCGACCGCCGGTGGAGCTTCGGTGCGACCCTAGTTGGCCAGACCCACAACATTTCCAATACACCATCCCGAGCCTGGAACAGGATACGGCGCTGCTGTTTACGCTTTTGGACGCCGACGGCATCCGCAGCCGGGAGCCGGTCCGGTTGAGCCTGGCCGCCGTGGCCGACGAAAAACCCCAACTGGAAGTGCGACTCCGGGGCATCGGCCAGGCCGTTACACCGCAGGCGCGCATACCGGCGGTAGGTCGGCTGACGGACGACTACGGCCTAGCCCGTATCTGGTGGGAATACACGATCCAGACGCCCCAGGAAAAATCGCCCCGGCCTGAAGCCGCCAATCCAGAAAAGACCGCGGAGAAACCTTCGCCAGACGGTAAACCGGCCCCTACCGAGAAACCCGTAACGCCGGAAAAAACAGAGCAAGTGCAAATTGCCTCCTTCCAGAATCCTCCTATGGAACATCCCTTGGAGGTTGCCGTGGAAGCCAGCGAGTTGAACATCCAGCCGGGACAAAAGCTGCTCTTGGCCGTCAAAGCGGCGGACCGATGCGATCGCCAGGGCGGTCCGAACGTCGGCTCAAGCGACCGATGGATGCTCGATGTGGTAACGCCGGACCAATTGCGTCTGATGCTGGAAGGCCGAGAACTGACGCTCCGTCAACGCTTTGAAGTGATCCTCCGCGAAGTGGAAGAGACCCGGGAACTTTTGACCCGGATGGAATTCCCCTCTTCGGCCTCCAAAGGGGAACCTAAGCCGAATCCCCAACCAAAGCCCCAACCGAAGCCGCCGCCCACCACCTCCGGCGCGTTGTCGGCGTCAAGGTCTTGGCCGTTTGCTTCGCTTTTGGCCGCGGCGGAAGAAACAGAAAAAGTAGAAAAGCCGACCGCCGGGCCAAAAGTTCCCTCGGAGGCCCCGCCGCCAACCGAAGCCGCTCCGCCGGCCAAATCGCCGCCGTCCGAACCGGGCCGAACCGCCCCGGGCGCTTTGGAACCGGGCGAAGAACCAGAAACTCCGGAAGCCCGTACGCCGGAACAAATCCGAAACCGGGCCCTACTGGCCGTCCAACGAGCGCAAAACACCCTCCTCAAAGACCGAAACGACATCCTGGAAATCGCCGACGCCTTCGACGAAATACGTGAGGAATTGATCAACAATCGCATTGACAGCGAGAAATTGCGTCGTCGGCTCAAAGAGGGCATTGCGGACCCGCTTCGTCGGATAGCCCAAGATCCGTTCCCCCGACTGGAGCAACGGCTCCACGAATTGGAAGCCACCCTGGATCACCCGGAGGAAGGCCCTCGGAATCGCCTCTTGGCCGTCCAACAACTGGACGCCATCCTGCTGCAACTGCAAGAAGTGCTGCATCAGATGATCGAACTGGAAACCTTCAACGAAGCGGTGGCCGCCCTGCGGGCCATCATCGAAGCCCAACAAAAACTCCACGAAGAAACCCAAAAATACCACAAAGAACGTCTCCGGAAACTCGGAGGGGAATAGAATACAAAGGAAGTACGAGGATGGTTCCCTACCAAAATGAGGAGAACAGGTCATGAAGCGAAGTTGCCTAGGGTGGACTGTGCTGCTGCTGGCCGCTTCGGTGCTGGTCTGGAGCAGCCCGTGGGCGCAAAGCGGACAGGCTGACAAAGAAAACAATCCGTCCGCCGGACCAGAAAAGAAAGAGGCTTCTTCCGACGCTCCGGCCGACGGGTCCCAATCGGCCCGCCCCGCGGAAAAACTTTCCGCCGAGCAGCAAGCCTTGGCCGAACGGTACCGTCGGCTCGAACAGGTCCTTCTGCGCATGGCCGAGCTGACGGCCTCCCAAGACCCGCGCCGGGCGGCCCTCTTGCGAAAAGCCGTCCAAATGAGCAACGAAGAGCTGATCAACGTGCAATTTGAACGGCTCGTCCAACTGCTCAAAGAAGAAAAACTGGCCGACGCCCTGGATAACCAAAAAGAATTGAAAGCCGACCTGGCAGCTCTTTTGGAACTCTTGCTGAGTGAAACCCGCGGGGACCAATTGGCCTCGGAAATCGCCCGACACCAGGCGTATCTGCGGGAGATCAATCGGCTGATCAAGAGCGAGTCGGGTATCCAAGGGCGCACCGCTGGCGGCGGCAATATGGGCCGACTGGCCGAGGAACAAAAAGAACTGGGCCGACAGACCGGCGACCTGGCACGTCGTATCCAACGCAATGAAGAAGCTGGCCGAAGCGGCCAAGGCCAGCAGGGTCAGGGCCAATCCGGTAAACCTGGCGAAGGCTCTAAACCCGGTCAACAAGGTCAAGGGCAAGGTCAAGGCCAGGGCCAAGGTCAAGGTCAAGGCCAAGGCCAAGGCCAGGGGCAAGGTCAAGGTCAAGGCCAGGGCCAAGGTCAAGGTCAAGGTCAGGGCCAAGGTCAAGGTCAAGGTCAGGGCCAAGGTCAAGGGCAAGGTCAGGGCCAAGGTCAAGGGCAAGGTCAAGGCCAGGGGCAAGGTCAAGGTCAAGGTCAAGGCCAGGGGCAAGGTCAAGGTCAAGGTCAGGGGCAAGGCCAGGGGCAAGGGCAAGGTCAAGGTCAGGGCCAAGGCCAAGGGCAAGGGCAAGGTCAAGGTCAGCCTCAGCAGGAAGGCCATCCGGTGCGCCGTCGGTTGGAAGAAGCCGAACGCCGGATGCGAGAAGCCGAGGAAAGACTCCGAAAGGCCCAACGTGAAGGGGCCATCCAAGAACAAGAAAAGGCCCTGGAGGAACTCCGACAAGCCAAGAAAGAACTGGAAGAAATCCTTCGGCAACTACGGGAGGAGGAAATCCGCCGTCTTTTGGCCGTGCTGGAAGCCCGGTTCAAGAAGATGCTCCAGATGCAGCGGGAGGTCTATGAAGGGACGGTTCGGCTGGATCAAGTGCCGGAATGGGAACGTACCTACAGCCATGAAATCCAGGCCAGCCGACTGAGCAGCAAAGAATTGGAAATCGTTCTGGAGGCAGAGAAGGCGTTGGCCCTATTGAAGGAAGACGGCACTGCGGTGGCCTTCATCGAAGCCACTACGCAGGTCCGGGAAGATATGGAGCAGGTGGCCGAGCGATTGGCCCAGGCCAAGGTCAACCAGATCACCCAACAGATCGAGTTGGACATCATCGCCGCCTTGGAGGAGATGATCGAGGCGTTGCAACGGGCGCAAAAGGAGCGACAACAACAGCAACAAGGCGGGCAGGGCCAGCAAGGCGGCCAGCAGCAGGACCCGGCTCTGGTGGATCTGATCGCCGAACTGAAAATGATCAAGGCCATGCAACTGCGCGTCAACAATCGGACCGAGCGTTATCGTCGGCTCGTGCAGGGCGACCAGTCCACCGAAGTGCCGGAACTCCAGGCCGCCTTGAAAAAATTGGCCGAGCAGGAACAACGCATCCATAAAATCACTCGAGACATCGAAACAGGGAGGAACCGGTAGCCATGAAACGCACATTTGTCCCGTTCGTTGCGCTAGCGGCGGGGATGGGGTTGTTAGCAGTCGGCGGCGGCCAGGTGCTAGCCGGGTCCCACACTCTAGCAACCTCGGAAAGCCAAACCGGGCTTTTGGCCGAGCAGGAAAAGGCCCCTCCACCGGGCCCGGTGGAAAAAGTTGTTCCGCCAGCCGAAAGACCGACTGAAAAACCCCCGGGAGTTCCAAAAGAACCCGCCGAACAACCCAAGCCGAGCGAAGAGAAAACACCCAAAGTAAAAATCATCGAAGAAAAGCAGGAGGTTCCTACACCAGGGCGGATCGAGAAGGTGATTCCGGGCAAGACGCCGCCCTCGGCGCCGCCCAAGCCGAAGTTGCCTCCCTTGCCCCCCTGGCAGCCGCCTCGGGCCGAGGAGGTGCGAGCCAAAGTGTTTGCCTGGCTGGATGGTCGATCTGTGCCGGCCGACATGCGGTCTAAAATTGAGCAGCTTTGGGCGGTGGACTTGAACAGCTTGAGCGGTATGGACCTGCTCCTACGGACGGCGTTGAGCTATGCCCTGGTGGACGGGCAGGCGGCAGAATTAGTGAAATTATGTTCTGTGCCTCGGATCCACCTCGTGCTGCCTAGTTTTCCCTGGCTGAAGGACCCGAAGACCGATCCCTATATGGCGGCCAATTTGCGGCTGCTTTACGGGCGCTGGTTGGTCCACGAAATGCTCTACGACGAAGCCCTGGAGATGCTCGGCGATTTAAAGACGGATGACGTGGCCGATCCGGCCACCCTGCTCTTCTATCAATCGGCGGCCAATTACTTTCTGCTCCGTCAGGAGGAGGGGCTTCGGCGGCTGGAGGCCCTCCTGCGGGAACCGGACCGTTGTCCGCGCCGATACACGGCCCTAGCCACCCTCATGCAGGAAGACCTCAAAAATCTCAAGGAGGAAACATTAGATCACATTGCCCGACGAATGAAGGACGTCGAGCGTCGGCTCGGGTTGCACCGGGCTGGGCCGAAGGTCCGCCAAATCGAAGATAAAATCGTCGAAGACCTCGACAAGATCATCAAACGCCTGGAAGAGCAACAGCAACAGCAGGGCGGCGGCGGCTCGGCCGGCGGACGCACCATCCGCTCCACCAGCCCGGCGCCCGATAGCCGAATCATTGGCGGCAAAGGCCCCGGCGAAGTGGAAAAGCGAGAGATTGGCTCCGGCAGCGGCTGGGGCAACCTGCCGCCCAAACAGCGGGAAGAAGTCCTTCAGCAGATCGGCCGCGATTTTCCCGCCCAATACCGCGACAAAATCGAACAATACTTCCGAAAATTGGCCGAATCGACCGAAACGAAAAAGTCCCCCTAACCTGCTCGCAAAACGTCCTTGAAGGGAGAAACGTTCGGATGGGATACACCCTTTGCCTTTGCTACGGAATGATCGCGTTGGGCGCTTTGGAGGTCGAGGTGCGCACGCTGGACGGTCAGGTACACAGCGGCGCATTAACCGCCCTGTCGGAACAAGCGATCGGCTTGCAGACCGGCAGTGGGCCGGTACAGACGCCCTTAGAACGGGTGGCGGAACTCGCACCGAAAACGCCGCCGGCGGTAAAACCCGGAGGCGCAGTATTGGTGCAACTGGTCGATGGCGCACGGGCGACGGTGCAAGAATTCCTATTGCAGGACGGAAAGGTGCGTCTGCAACCGGCCGGTTCGACTGCGCCCTTGGAGTGTACCCGACGGGACGTGGCGTGGGTCCGCTTGCAACCGGAAACCGAAGCCCTCGGCCCCGCCTGGAAACGCCTGCTAGAAAGCAAAACCGATACCGATATTCTGGTGCTGCGGACCGATCAGGGGCTGGACTACCACCGGGGCGTCATCCACGACGTAACCGCCGAGACAGTGCAATTTGAACTGGATCGGGAACGGATTCCGGTAAAACGGAGCCGAATTTTCGGGCTCGTGTTTCGGCGTCCGGAGGGGCGCAACCTGCCCGCCTCGGTGGGCGTATTGCACGACGTAAACGGCAACCAGTGGTATGTGCAGAAGGTGGTTTTGGAGGGCGAGACCCTCCGATGGACCAGTCCGGCGGGACTGAGCGGGGCGACGCCGTTGGCAGAATTGGTTCGGCTGGACTTTTCGGAAGGTAAAATTGTGTATCTGAGCGATCTGACGCCGCAGTCCGTGCGTTGGACGCCGTTTTTCGGTCCGGCAGAGACGCCGGCAAGCCAGGCCGAGTTTTTTGCCCCCCGCAAAGACCGGGCCTTGGAACCTCGGCCCATCCAGTTGGGCGGCAAAAAATATGCAAAAGGATTGGCCATCCACAGCCGAACCGAAATGACCTACCGGTTGCCTCGGGCGTTCCGGCGGTTACAGGCCGTCGTGGGCATCGACGATCAGATACGCCCGGCCGGCCATGTCCAACTGGTCATCCGAGGCGACGACAAGGTGTTGCTGGACGAGACCGTCTCCGGCACCCAGCCTCCCAAACCGATCGACCTGGATATTAGCGGCGTGCGGCGGCTGGTGATCCTGGTAGATTTCGGCCAGGATGCGGACATCGGCGACCATCTGCTGCTGGGCGACATGAAATTAGTCCAATAAGTGCAATCCCAATCCGAGTAGGGATGAAGGCGAAACCATGAAACAAAATGCCGTGTGGTTTTTAGGATGGTTGGGGCTTGCTGTTGGAACGATAAGTTCTCCGCCGGCTCTTGCGGCGGAAACGCCGCAGGCCGTGTTGCAGGCCGAAGCGGAGCGGATCGCCGCCATGGAAAAAGCGAAACCTTCGGTGGTGGCTATTTTTCCGCCCAATGGGGCTGGGGGCGGCTCCGGAGTGCTGATCTCCCGGGATGGCTATGCCCTGACGAACTTCCACGTGGTCCGACCCTGCGGCAACTGGATGAAGTGCGGTCTGCCGGACGGCAAAGTCTATGACGCCGTGGTGGTCGGCTTGGACCCCACGGGCGATGTGGGCCTGATAAAACTTTTCGGCCGCGATGATTTCCCCGCCGCCGAAATGGCCGATAGCGACCTGGTTCAGATGGGCGACTGGGTTTTCGCCATGGGCAACCCGTTCATGCTGGCCAATGACTTCCAGCCGACCGTTACCTACGGCATTGTCTCCGGCGTGCATCGGTATCAGCCGCCGGCCGGCACCATCCTGGAATATACCGACTGCATCCAAACCGATGCCTCGATCAACCCGGGCAATTCGGGCGGTCCGCTCTTCGACGCCAAGGGCCGACTGATCGGGATCAACGGGCGCGGTTCGTTTGAAAAGCGAGGGCGGGTCAATGTGGGCGTCGGCTATGCGATTTCCATTAACCAGATCAAAAACTTCCTCGGCCAATTGCACAGCGGACGCATCGTCGATCACGCCACCCTGGGCGCTACGGTTACCTCAGACGATAAAGGCCGAGTCATTGTCAATCATATCCTCGAAAGCTCCGACGCCTACCGACGGGGTCTGAACCCGGACGATGAAATCATCTCCTTTGCCGGTCGGCCCATCACCACGCCCAATCACTTCAAAAACGTCCTGGGCATTTATCCGAAAGGCTGGCGCGTGCCGCTCTCCTTTATCCATGAGGGACAGCGGTACGATGTCCATGTTCGGCTGGCCGGGGTGCATCGGACGGATGAACTTCTGGAACTGCTGGAAGGACGCCGTCGGGGCGGCCCCATGCCCATGCCCAAACCGGAAGAAAAACCAACCCCCGAAAAACCAACGCCGGAAAAACCTTCGTCTGAAAAACCCTCCGGAGAAAAAGCCCCAGCGGAAAAGCCTGCTTCAGAGAACCCCTCCCCAGAAAAGCCTGCTGAGGGAAAACCTGCGGCGGAAAAACCTTCTGTAGAAAAGCCGGGGGAAAAGACCCCGACCGGAAAAATACAACCTATGGAAAAGCCTGCAAGCGAAAAACAACCCACGACCAAACCCACCCCTAAACCCACAGCTAAACCGATCCCCATTCCCCTGCCCCAGCCAGGCCAGCCGCCTATCCCCGGAATGATGCCGAGGGCGCCGGCGCCGATGCCGGAGATCGTCAAGAAGCATTTCGAGGCCAAACGGGGTTATGCGAATTACTATTTCAACAAGCTCCATCGGGACCGGGTACTCAAGGCATGGAAAGAGAAGTTCCCTGTGGATGGCTATGCGGGCGATTGGACGCTGCGGGGCAAACTGGACACCGGCTCGGAGTTCGAGCTGGTGCTGACGAACCAGGGCCTTAGCATGAAGGTAGGGGCCAACCAGTTGCGTTGGACGGCCGGGCCGGATTTGAGTGTGCTGTTAGAGCCGCAGCATAGCGGCGGGCTGTTCCCGGCCCTGTATCTCTGGCGGCGATTGGCCCTGTTGGGTGCAGGCCGGTTCGGCGAAGTGAGTTATTGGGGGACCGCCCCGATCCTCGGCCGCTCTGGACTTGCCGACGTACTGGAAGGTCAATACGCCGGCGTCGAAGGTCGATTCTATTTCGACCCCGCTGAAGGGCATCTGGTGCTGGTGGAACTGTTCGGCGACGAACAACTGGACCCTTGTGAAATCTATTTCCACGACTACCGGCCCACCAACGGCCGATGGTTGCCGCAGCGGATGGAAGTCCGGTACGGCGACATCGTTTTCGGCGTATTCCTGCTAAACCAAATGGAGTTTGAGAAGGGCCAATGGCCGGAAGAGGCGCCGCCCAAAGAAAAACCAGGCGAAAAGTCCGCCGCCGAAACGCCGTCAGAGGCGGAATCGCCAAAAACGACGCCTCAAGAAAAACCTTCTCCAGAAAAGACCGAAACGGAAAAGCCTTCGGAGACCAAACCGGCCGAGGAAAAATCGACTCAGACCAAACCGGCCGGGGAAAAACCCTCCGAATCGCCGTCGGACGCTAAAAAATCATCTCAAGAAAAGTCATCCAAAGAAAAGACCCCTTCCAAACCTTCAATCCAAGAAAACAGTTCTTCTTAGGAGACCAAATCGGTGAGACGAAGTGCGGATAGTTGTTGGATCGTACTGCGACGGGGCGTCGGCGGGGCGGTATGGCTTGCGGCCGTCTGGTTTGCCGTCGGCGCGCCGGCGGCAACGACAAGCCGCATCGCCGCTACGATCGCCGAAGTCCAGCCGAAAATGGTCAAAATCTACGGCGCCGGCGGTTTCCGCGGCCTGGAAGAATATCAGAGCGGGATGCTCATCTCCGAGCATGGACATATTTTGACCGTCTGGAGCTACGTGCTGGACACGGACGAAATTACCGTGGTGCTCTATGACGGACGCCGTTTCCAGGCCAAGCTTTTGGGGGCCGATCCCCGGCTGGAAATTGCGGTGCTAAAAATCGAGGAGGAACACCTGCCCCATTTCAAGCTGGAAGAGGCGGTGGAGGTAGAACCGGCTGCACGCATCCTGGCCTTCAGCAACCTGTTTAAGGTGGCGATGGGCAACGAGCCGGTCAGCGTCCAGCAGGGGATCGTCTCCGTACGGACGCATCTGTCGGCCCGACGGGGGGCGTTTGAAACGCTTTACAACGGCCCGGTCTATGTGATCGACGCCGTTACCAATAACCCCGGGGCCGCCGGCGGAGCGGTGGTAACCTACCGGGGCGAACTGGTGGGCATGATCGGCAAAGAAGTGCGAAATACGTTGAATAACACCTGGCTGAACTACGCCGTGCCGATCGACGCTCTGCGACCTTCGGTCGAACAGATTATCGCCAAAGGCGGCATGGTGGCCAAACCGGAGCCGGAATCGCCGCCTCGGCCGCAGCGGTGTTTGGAACTGGCTCGGCTAGGGATTGTGCTGGTGCCGGATCTGCTGCCCCGGACGCCGCCGTATGTGGATTGGGTGCGGGAAGGTTCGCCCGCCGCCCAGGCCGGCGTCAAACCGGATGATTTGATCATCCTATTGAACGATCGGCTCATCCACTCCTGCCAGATGCTTCAAAAGGAACTGGAGTTTATCGAATACGATGCGGAGATCAAATTGACCCTGCTTCGGGGCTTGGAACTTGTGGAGGTGAAATTGAAGGCCCCTTCGGATCCTTTGCCAACAACGGGAAAACCATGAGAAAAACATTTTGGCAACCAAAATCCCATAGGTTCGGGGGAATGAAAGCAACCGTGTGGGCGGTAATTGGAGCGGGCGGCCTGGCTGTTTGGCTGGCGACCTGTCCGATTCTTTGGGCCGCCGAACCGACGCCGCCGAAAGTCCCGACCGCCCCAGCGAAACAAGACGCCGGTCAAACACCGCCGACCACCGAGACGCCGAAAGAAGACCTGGAACTGCTGGAGCAGAAGGCGTTTCAGGCGGCGGTGGATCGGGTGGCTCCTTCCGTGGTGATGATCGAAACCATCGGCGGCCTGGAAAAGGTGGGACAGGTGCTTTTCGGCACTGGACCAACGACCGGTCTGGTGGTCGATCCCCAAGGGTATATCGTTTCCAGTGCGTTCAATTTCGTCAATAAGCCCAGTTCGATCCTGGTGCGACTGCCAGACGGCACGCGCAAGGCGGCCAAACTGGTGGCCAACGACACCAATCGGATGCTCAGTCTCTTGAAGATCGAGGTGGACAAACCGTTGCCGGTCCCTGAGGCTGCGCCTCGGGGCCAGATACGGGTGGGCCAGTGGGCCATCGCCGTTGGACGCGCTTTCGGCGAACAAAAACCCAATACGACCGTCGGCATCGTCAGCGCGATAAGCCGTATCTGGGGAAAAGCCATTCAGACCGACGCCGCCGTCTCGCCCAATAATTACGGCGGGCCGCTCGTGGACATCCACGGCCGGGTGCTGGGGCTGCTGGCGCCGCTGTCGCCCCAGGGCGGCTCCGAACTCGCCGGCGTGGAGTGGTACGATTCGGGCATCGGCTTTGCCATTCCGCTGGAGGACATCCTCCAGGTATTGCCCCGCCTGAAAGAAGGCAAAGACCTGAAACCCGGCCTATTGGGCATCCAGTTCAAAAGTCCCGCTCTCCATATCAGCGAAGCGGAGATCGGCAGCAGTCGGCCGAACTCGCCGGCGGCCAAAGCGGGCCTGAAAGCCGGGGACAAAATCATCCAGGTGAATGATCGCCCCATCAGCCGAGCCGCCGAACTCAAAGAAGAAATCAGTAAACGATACGCCGGGGACAAACTCCGGCTAGTGGCGCAGCGGGGCAAAGACCGTATCGAGTGCGAAGTGGAACTGGCCGCGGAAATCGCCCCTTATGTCCGGCCGTTTTTGGGCGTCCTGCCCATGCGGAGCCAACCGGCAGAGCATCCGCCGGGCGTGGTGGTGCGGTATGTGTATCCGGATAGCCCGGCCAGTAAGGCCGGCGTGCAACCGGGCGATCTGATCGTCCGGTTTGCCGGTCAGGAGGTAAAAGATGCGGCCGGTCTTCGCCAATTGGCGGCGGATCACGAGCCGAACCAGGCGGTGGAATTGGTCTTACGCCGAGACGGACAGGAACAGAAACAACAAGTAACTCTCGGTGTATTCCCAGAAGATATACCCCCGGGTGCATTGCCGCCGGCCCGGATCGCCGGTAAACCCCAACCGGTTCCTGAAGGGCTGAAGGTAGGCGCCGTAGAACTGAAAGTGCCCGAAATGCCGCACGAAGTCTGGGCCTATGTGCCCGATAGTTATGATCCGGCTGTTTCCTATGGGGTGGTCTTTTGGATGCACGGCAGAACCGCAGTCGATCCAAAAGAACTGATCGCCCGGTGGAAACCGCTGTGCGATGCGTATGACCTGATTTTTGTCGCACCGAAGGCGGCCCACGGCAATCCGCCCCAATGGCAACCCGGAGAGATCGAACTGGTGAAAAAGCTTTTGGAAAACCTGCGGGCCGGATACCATGTGGATCCCAATCGCATCGCAGCCATTGGCGACGGGGCCGGCGCTGGGTTTGCCTGTTTGGCGGCGTTTCAGCATCGGGAGGGCGTTCGGGCCGTGGCCGCCCTGTGCCCGGAACCCATCATGTTCCCCCCGCCGGAAAACGACCCGGCCTATCCCCTCTCGTGTTACATCGCCCGGCCAGAAAAAGATCAACGAGCGGCCCAGGTGGACGCGTTTGTCGAAAGGCTTCGAGCGGCCAAATATCCGGTCGTGGTGAAAAACGTGGGCGAAAAAGTGCGAGAGCTGACCGCCGAGGAAATGACCGAACTGCTCCGCTGGATCGACGCCCTGGACCGCATCTGACATTTCCGCGTCGGAGTAGTTTTTTGGGCTTTATGGGGGCGAACTCCAGCGACTTAACCATCCCCATCGAACGGTTCCTCATCTTGCGACGACCCCGCCTCAGCGGATGAGGATTGTTCCGACGGAGATTCTTCGAGGGCTTCTTCCGGCTGGCGTACCGGGCCGGGTACCCGATACCGTTCGCCCAGCCAGCGGGCCAAGTCGATCTGCCGACACCGATCGCTGCAAAACGGCATGGCCGGCGTGGTAGCCGGATCGACCGGTCGGCCGCACACAGGACACGGATGCTGCCGCATGGCCCTTGTATCCTACGGGAGGCTAGGTCCCGCGATTAGAAAAACCTCTTTTGGTTGGGTTACTTTTTGGCGGTTTTTTCTTTTTTGGAGCTGGTGGTATCGGCGCCGTTGCCGTTGGATTTGTCGGCGGCGGCGGCTTTCTTGTAGGATTCGCTCCGGTAATCGGTCTTGTAAAAACCGGACCCTTTGAACACGATGGCCGCTCCCGGACCGATCAGCCGACGCAACTTCAGCCGACCACACCGCGGACATCGCCGCTCCGGTTTGGCAGTGATCGATTGGAAAAGCTCAAACTGATGTTCGCACGCTTCACATTGATATTCATAGGTTGGCATAGGACCGCTCCTTTGGGTTTGTTCGAACTCTCTGAGAAGCAAAACGAATGTTGACGAAATCCTTCCACGTCCAAGGGGTGTTATGTTCCTGTTCAGCTCGAAGAAGAACCGTCCGTAGGAGGCGACGCAGGCTGCGGGCCTTCGTCCGATGACGGAGGATGATCGCCTTTGGGTTCCTCCGGAGACGGCGCCGCCGGGGCGGCGGCGACCACCACCAAACTGGGCCGAACCACCCGGTCGTGGAGTCGAAATCCCGCCTGAGCCACATGGATGATCGTCCCGGGCGGATGTTCCTGGGTTGGCGTCTGGCCGACGGCCTCGTGCAGATGAGGATCGAACGCCGCGCCCAGGGCCTCGATCTCCACGCAATGATGGCGCTGAAGTACGTCCTGAAGTTGTTTATGGACCAACTGGACGCCCGCCAATAGCGCGGAAGCGTCCTGGCTGGTTTGGGCCGACTCCACCGCCCGACGGAGATTGTCCAAGACCGGCAGCAAGTCCCGAACCAAGGGGAACAGGGCGTAGCGGCGATCTTCTTCGAGTTGGCGCGCCGTGCGACGGCGGAAGTTTTCCAGCTCAGCCAGTGCGCGGAGTTTTGCCTGGTTGGCCTCGGCCAGTTCGGCCTCGGCCCGAGTGCGGGCCTCTTGAGCGGCGGCCAACTCCCGACGCAATTGCTCCAACTCCTCAACCAGCGACGACGCCTGCGGCGCAGAGGCCGCCGAAACCGACCCGGCCGCTTCGACCCCAGCCGACCCGGCCGCGCCGGTCGCCTCTACCCCGCTCGTTTCAGGCGTCGGCGCCCTTCCTTGCTCCGAAGGATGCGCTTCTTTCTCGGACGCCTGTTTTTCAGGACCTGCTTTGGCCGAATGTTTTTCTTTCTTCATCGTTTCTTCTCCTTGCTTTCCGAATCGGCGCTAGGAGTGAACAAGTTCTTCAGCATTTCCAGGAAGGATTTGCGCCGGGGGGTTACCTCGGCGTGTTCGATCTCGGCCAATTGCCGCAAGAGGCGTTCGTGTTCGGCACTGATTCGTTTCGGCACGTCGATAACGACTTCGACCAAGAGGTCCCCCCGGCCTCGATAGCGGGGATCGGGCATCCCGCGTCCTCGAAGCCGAAACACTTCGCCGCTATGGACGCCTGGAGGAATGGTCAACTCTACATGTCCTTCCAAAGTGGGCACCTGGATCGTCGCTCCCAGAACCGCCTGGGAATAGCTGATCGGCGCTTGGCAGATCAGATGTTGGCCTTCGCGGCGGAAAAACGGATGCTCCCGCACGGTAATGAAGACATAGCAATCGCCGCGGGGGCCGCCCCGCAGGCTGACATCCCCTTCGCCTTCGAGGCGTAATCGGCTGTCGGTATCGACGCCGGGCGGGATACGGACTTCCCGCTGGACCTGCTTCTGCACCGTCCCCTCGCCGCGGCATTCGGGACAGGTTTCTCGAATCACCACACCTGCGCCTCGGCAAGCCGGACAGGTGGTTTGGATGGAAATGAAACCGGATCGCTGGACGATCTGTCCCACTCCGCCGCAATAGCGGCACGATTCGGGTTGGGTTCCGGGTTTCGCGCCGGAGCCGTTGCAATGGGGACATATTTCCCGCCGTTGGAAACGGATGGTTTTCGTTGTTCCTTGGGCGGCTTCCAGGAGATCAATCGTCAGATCGCAGCGGACGTCCGCCCCCGGTTGCGCCCGACGCCTGGTCCGCCGTTGCCGAAAACCGCCGAACAGGTCGCCGAAAATGCTGTCCGCAAAGATGTCGCTGAAGGCGTCAAAGATGTCCTCGATGTCGCGGAATTGCGGCGCGCCGCCGCCCTCCAGGCCCGCATGGCCGTATCGGTCATAAATCTGCCGCTTCTCCGGATTGTGAAGAACTTCAAACGCCTCAGAGGCTTCTTTGAACTTTTCGACCGCTTCCGGATCGTTGGGATTGCGGTCGGGATGGTACTTGAGGGCCAAACGGCGATAGGCCTGGGCGATCTCCTCGCTTCCGGCCGTCCGCGGAACGCCTAAGACTTCATAATAATCGCGTTTCGTTGCCATGGTCCTCATGGCCGGTCGGTTTACCACGGCCTCAAGGAAGGGTTTGTTCTGGGTCGATCTCTCGGCCCAGCGTCTATTTAACCATAGCACCTTCTTCCTCTACCGAAGAGGACGTTTTCTCTTTTGTTCGGCGTTTTGGGCCGGAAAAAGGGGCTTGGTGGGCGACATAAACCGTCATTGTACGTCGCCCTGAAAACTTTGTACAATCCCTTCCTAGAGCGATGTTTCAAGAGGCAGGATTTCTTAAACCACGAGTGTCCCGTACGGAGGCACAAAAGCGGGCCACGGCGTGTTGCCTCGCCGGTGGCCCGCTTGTGTTTTACCATCGATCTGTCTTCTCTTGGACGGAGAGCTGGTCCCCAAGGAGTTATCGGACCGCTCCTTCCACTTCCTTTTCTTTGTCCTCTTTTTTGAGGTCGGTAACCAGGGTTTCGGTCGTGAGCATCAACGCGGCGATGCTGGCGGCGTTTTCCAGCGCCGCCCGCACCACTTTGACCGGGTCGATGATGCCTGCCTTGAACATATCCACATATTTGCCGGTGTTGGCGTCGAAGCCGATGTTGCCGCCCTTTTCCCGAACCTCTTCGACAACCACGGCGCCGTCCAGACCGCAATTTTCTGCAATCTGCTTGAGCGGGGCCTTGAGGGCCTCGCGAACGATATCGACGCCGATCTTTTCGTCGCCGCGGGCCGACGCGCGAACCGCCTCGACCGCTTCGAGGCACCGGAGCAAGGCGACTCCGCCGCCGGGCACGACGCCTTCTTCGGCGGCGGCTCGGGTGGCGTGCAGGGCGTCTTCAATCCGGGCCTTCTTCTGCTTCATCTCCGCCTCCGTGGGAGCACCTACTTTCACCACCGCCACGCCGCCGGAAAGTTTCGCCAACCGCTCTTGGTATTTTTCGCGGTCGTAGTCGCTGTCGGTGGTTTCGATCATGTGTTTGAGTTGTTCGATGCGGTTTTTGATTTCCGACGGTTTGCCGCCGCCTTCCACGATGGTGCAGGAATCTTTATCCACGGTGATCTTTTTGGCCCGGCCCAACTGCTCCAACGTGAGGTTTTCCAGCTTAATGCCTAGGTCTTCGCTGATCACCGTGCCGCCGGTCAAGATGGCGATGTCTTGCAGCAGGGCCTTCCGCCGATCGCCAAAGCCGGGGGCCTTTACCGCACAGCAGGGCAATACGCCCCGCAGTTTATTGACCACCAGGGCCGTCAGCGGTTCGTTTTCGAGGTCCTCGGCAATGATGAGCAAAGGTTTACCGCTCTGGACCACCTTCTCCAAAATGGGGATCAGCTCCCGAAGGCTGCTGATCTTCTTTTCATGGAGGAGGATAAGAGGGTCTTCCAGGTAGCAGTCCATCGTTTCCGCCCGGTTGATGAAGTAGGGCGACAGATACCCTTTGTCGAACTGCATTCCTTCGACGCGCTCGTAGGTGGTTTCGGCGGTTTTACCTTCTTCGACGGTAATGACGCCGTCGTTGCCCACGGCCTCCATCGCGTCGGCCAGCAGCTTGCCGATCTCCACATCGTTATTGGCGCTAATGGCGCCGACTTGGGCGATTTCTTCTTTGCTGGTTACTTTTTTCGCCATCGACTGCAAGTGTTCGACCGCAGCCTGGACGGCCTTGTCGATCCCGCGGCGGATGGCCGTCGGATTGGACCCGGCGGTTACCTGCCGAAGGCCTTCCTTGTAGATGGCGCGGGCCAGGATGGTGGCCGTCGTGGTGCCGTCGCCAGCAATGTCGCTGGTCTTCGAGGCGACCTCGTTGACCAGCTTGGCGCCCATGTTCTCGAACCGATCTTCCAGTTCGATTTCCTTGGCCACGGTTACGCCGTCTTTGGTAACCGTGGGGCCGCCGAACGATTTGTCCAAGATGACGTTTCGCCCGGTAGGTCCCAGGGTAACGGCCACTGCATCGGCCAGTTTTTCCACTCCCCGGAGTAACCGCTGCCGGGCGTGATCTTCAAAGAGTAGTTGCTTGGGCACGGTCGCGTCCCTTCCTGAATAAGGAAATCACCAAACTACCTGGATACTCGTTTTCTTTTCCTCTGCGCCAGCCCCGCCAAACGGCGTCCGGACCGGCAGACAAACCCAACAAGCGCCTCTTCCACCGCCGACCCCGACCTTCCATCGTCGGTTATTGGACGATCTTGGCCAGGATGTCGCTTTCGCGCAAGATTTTCAGTTCTCGGCCGTCCACTTCAATGTCCGTGCCGGCGTATTTGCCGAAGATCACCTCATCGCCGACGGCCACCGCCATTTCGGCCCGTTTACCGCCTTCCAGGAGCCGACCGGGGCCTACGGCAATGACCACGCCCCGTTGCGGCTTTTCCTTGGCGGTGTCCGGCAACACAATGCCGCCGGCGGTAACTTCTTCGGCTTCCTTCGGTTCGACAACCACACGATCATCTAAAGGTCGAAGACTCATGCTCTTGGCCATCGCTCTATCCCTCAATCAAAGAATGGAAAAATGTATATTCCCTAAACTCCTCGTTTCCGAAAGTCGATTCTGTTCCGATGGATTAGAATTCATCCATGTCGCCGCCCATATCCTCCATGCCTGGGCCGCCCCGGCCGCCTTTCTTCTCCTCCTTCTTAGGAATTTCCGTTACCAAGGCCGAGGTCGTCAGCAACAAGGAAGCCACACTAGCGGCGTTCTGCAGCGCCGTGCGAACCACTTTCGTCGGGTCAATGATCCCGGCGTCCACCAGGTCGCAATAGACCTGCCGCTCGGCGTCGAACCCTTCGGTCTTGTTTTTCATCTGCCGAACGCGATTGACGACCACCGCGCCGTCCAGCCCGGCGTTTTGGGCGATCGCCCGCAGGGGAGCGTCCAAGACGTTGAGCACACACTTAGCGCCCAACCCTTCGTCGCCATCCAACTGGAATTTTTCAAGGGCCTTGGCGGCCCGCAACAGGGCCACCCCGCCGCCCGGCACAATGCCCTCTTCCAAAGCAGCCTGCGTGGCGGCGCGGGCGTCCTCCAGCAGCGTCTTCCGCTCCTTCATTTCCGTTTCCGTGGTCGCCCCCACATTGATCTGGGCTACGCCGCCGGCCAACTTGGCCAACCGCTCCTGCAACTTCTCCCGATCATAATCGCTGGTGGTCGTCTCGATCTCTCGGCGGATTTGCTCGATCCGGCCTTCGATGGCCTTCTTGTCGCCGCCGCCGCCGACGATCGTCGTATTCTCCGAATCGACGATCACCTTTTTGGCGGTTCCCAGGTCTTTCAGTTTTACCGAATCCAGTTGGATGCCCAGGTCTTTGAAGATCGGCTGCCCGCCGGTCAAGATGGCGATGTCGCCCAGCATGGCTTTACGCCGATCGCCGTAGCCGGGCGCCTTCACGGCGCAGCAACGGAGAATCCCTCGCAGTTTATTGACCACCAAGGTGGCCAGCGCTTCGCCTTCCACCTCCTCGGCGATGATCAACAGCGGTTTATTGGCCTTGCTGACCGCCTCGAGCAAGGGGATCAGATTCTTGGCGCTGGAGATTTTCTCCTCGTGGACCAGGATGAGGCAATCCTCTAACTCCACCTTTTGATTTTCCACGTCGGTAACAAAATGGGGCGAGAGGAAACCTCGGTCGAACTGCATCCCCTCGACCACTTCCACATAGGTTTCGCTCTGTTTGCCTTCTTCGATGGTGATCACGCCGTCTTTGCCGACCTTCATGAACGCCTCGGCCAGCACGCCGCCGATCGACGGATCGTTGTTGCCGGCAATGGTGGCAATCTGCTGAATTTCCTTTTTGCTTTTCGGATCGACCGACTTGGAGAGTTTCTGAATCTCTTTGACCACAGCATCGGTCGCTTTGTGGATGCCGCGGGCCAAGGCCATCGGGTCGGCGCCCGCCGCAATCATTCGGAGACCTTCTTTGAAGATGGCCTCGGCCAATACGGTGGCGGTGGTCGTTCCGTCGCCGGCGAGTTCGTTGGTTTTGGTGGCCGCCTCTTTGACCAATTGTGCCCCTAGGTTTTCGTAGGGGTTATCCAGGTCGATGTCCTCGGCCACGGTAACACCGTCTTTGGTGATTTTGGGCGACCCCCACCCTTTATCCAATACAGCATTTCGGCCCCGGGGTCCCAAGGTAGATCGAACAGCCCGGGCCAACTTGGTAACGCCAGAAGCCAGAGACAGTCTGGCCTCATCCTCGAAGATCAGTTGTTTTGCCACTGCGGTTTCCTCCTGTCTGCAAACAGAATGCCCAAGTCTGGGAAGGCCGACCGGTTTGGCCCCTTACGGAGGGAAAAATGTGCCTACCCACTCGACTCCCACATATTTCCCCACCCTCCCTGCGCAATTGGCAGACGAAAATAAACTGTCCCTCTATAAAGCAAGCCTTGTGCCAAAAAGAACCTCTTCTTAACCTATTTCCCAGTAAGAAGTTATACAGACGCCGTTTGGCTGAACCTGGGAAGGACACCCCGAACATGCCACTTTGGCAGGATTCTGTTTCGCCTGGCAGAACATCCCAGGAAAAAGAAGGCCCCTATTCAGGGGGGATTTTTTCGCCCCGGATTTCCCCTCCAAAGGATTCTGCGCCAGAAATTCCGCCTTGGAACCTCTCCGGAGAAATGGCATCCCCAGTCTGGGGCGGAAAAGTCCCTCCCTTTCCGGCGGGAGATTTTTCAGAAGAAGCCCCACCATTTAAGGAATTCGGTACCCCTGAAGGAGTGATATTGCCCATCTCCCCAGAAGACCCAGAAGAAGGAACTTTTTCCGGGAAAGGCATACTCGGAGCTTTTCCTTCGGGACCAAGCCCCTCGATAGAGGAAGGGATCGGGGGAGTTCCTTGGAAAGGCGTCCCCATCGGAGGGAGATTAGAAGAGGGCACAGGAGGATTCTGCGGATTCCCCAAGGAAGACGGCCCTTGAACCGATGGGGGAGGCAAGCCCTCCGGCTGAGAACCCGACGACCAAAGCCAATCCAAGACCAACACCCCGGCCAGCAAGGCAGCCAAGGGAACCAGCCAAGGCAGATGCCGTTCTAAATACGAAAGTCGCGAATGCCGAGGGGTAATCCAGACGGTTCGGGCCCGCCCTGTCGCCGGCAGTCCCAGCAGATCGGCCAACACCAACAGGTCCGCCACCAGGTCTTCCGCCTCTTGATAGCGGTCTGCTGGGTTCTTGGCCAACATGGTGCGCAAGATGCGGATCAGCGCTTCGGGCAATTCAGGCCGCCATATCCGAGGGTCCGGCGGGTCCTCGGTCTGGTGTTGCAGGAGTTTTTGAAGCACCGTGCCTTCGGGAAATGGCGGCCGACCGACCAGCATAAAGAAAAGGGCGCAGCCCAACGAATACACATCGCTCCGAACATCGGCGGTTCGTGGGTCCCGGGCCTGTTCCGGCGCAATGTAATCGAAGGTCCCCAGGGTAACGCCGCTGGCGGTCAGATCATGTCCTTCGGCCAACGGTTTATGGATGCGGGCCAGGCCAAGGTCGATCAGTTTGGCCCGGCCTTCCGGTGTGATCAGGATATTGGAAGGTTTGATGTCTCGATGGACGATGTTTCGGCTGGAGGCGTGTACCAGGGCCTCGGCCACTTGGAGGGCATAATGAACGGCCTCGGCCAAGGGCAACGGTCCCCGCCGTTCGACCATCGCCCGCAGATTGGTCCCTTGGATGTATTCATACACAATGAACGGCGATCCCTGATCCTCCCCCACATAATAGACCCGGGCGATATTTTCGTGATCCAACTGCGCGGCGGATTTGGCCTCGTTTTGAAAACGTTGCCGGGTTTCTGGTTCCGCGGCGTGTTCTGCGGTGAGGACTTTGACGGCCACGATCCGATCCAACCGGGTGTCTCGGGCGCGATACACCTGCGCCATACCGCCGCCGCCGATCAACTCCAATATCTCAAAATGTTCCAGCCGAGTCCCTGGTTGCAGACGATCGCTCCGTCCCCCCAATTCTGCCGGCGTCAGCGGAGGAGTTTGGGAAATGACCGTAGGCTGCTCTTCCAGCCGACCGGGCGACTCCACCCGGGACGATCCGCCGGCAATAGGAATTTCTCCCGAAGGCCGTTCGGACGGCGTTGTCGGCTGGCCCAACGTGGAAGATGGCACCCGTTCTTCTCCGCAAAAGAAAAGTTATTCTCGCTTCACACGAATCTCGTCCACCGGCGGCAATGCTGGGGAAATATCCCCGATATTATTGCAAAAAATGTTTTTGCACCCCCCGCAAGGAGGACTCGTATCTTTCGACAAGCGTCCCAACCCCGGCGAACGCCCTATAGGAATAGGAAAAGCCATCCCACCTCAGCCCCCCCAAAAAAGGGGAACTGCCTGAAATCGCTCTAACCTTTTAGTTTAATTCCGCTTAGAAGAGAGGTCAATTCTTTACTTCCTGCCCCAAATCTCTGTTTTCTGCTGCTTTCTGTTTTCTGCCGCCCCCAGCGGAGTACTCCCGAAGATCGCAGATTCCGAACCGGAACCGATGCATTCTGGCCGACTCAGGGAGATTCCCCCGCGGCACTCCTCCGCCCGTTGGATTTCCCCCCCAACCGCCCGGCCCCGCTTGCAAACGGCGGTAGATTGGGTATAACCGGGCTTCAAGATATGGATGGGCCGAGAAGGGCCTACGGGGCTGCGCTCTGGCGTGTGATGGACTGTTAAAGCGGGTTCGTTTTGGGAGGAGAAGTTCTCATGCAAAGCATCAATGTCGCACTGATTGGTCAGGGGTTTATGGGGCGGTCGCACTCAAACGCTTGGGGACAAGTCAATAAGTTCTTCAAACCGCCGATCCGGGCTGTCATGCACACCGTCTTCGGAATGCCAGAAGAAAAACCCACGCCGGAAGAGTTTGCCCAAAATTGGGGTTGGCAACATGCCAGTCGGGACTGGCAGGCGCTGGTCCGCTCGCCGGAGATCGGTTTAGTCGATGTGGTTACGCCCAATTACATGCACGCTCCGGTGGCCATCGCCGCCCTGGAGGCGGGCAAACACGTGGCTTGTGAAAAGCCCTTGGCCGGCGCACTGGCCGACGCCCGCGCCATGGCCGAGGCCGCTCGAAAGGCCAAAGGCAAATCCTTTGTCTGGTTCAACTATCGACGATGCCCGGCGGTGGCCCTGGCCCATCAACTGGTAAAACAAGGCAAGATAGGCGAAATCCGCCACGTCCGGGCCGTCTATCTCCAGGATTGGGCCAGCGAAGCCGTGCCGCTGCTCTGGCGATTTGATAAAAGTTTGGCCGGCTCCGGCGCCCACGGCGACCTGAACGCCCATATCGTTGACATGACCCGATTCGTTACCGGACAGGAAATCACCGAAGTGGTCGGCGCCATTGCCGAGACCTTCATCAAAAAACGTAAAATCCCTACCGGCCCCGCCGGCGAAACGCTCGGCGCCGGCAAAGGCGGCGAGCAGATGGGCGATGTTACCGTCGATGACACGGTGCTGTTTTTGGCCCGTTTTTCCGGCGGCGCGGTGGCCAGCTTCGAGGCGGCCCGACAGGCCACCGGCAACCAAAACCGCAACCAGTTCGAAATCAACGGCACGAAAGGGGCGCTGAAGTTCGACTTCGAACGAATGAACGAACTCCAGTACTATGACGCCACCCTGCCGCGAGCCGTTCAGGGTTGGACGACGATCATGTGCACCCATGGCCCAGACCATCCCTACGTGGCTAATTGGTGGCCGGACGCCCACATCATCGGCTACGAACACGGCTTTACCAACGAGGCTTACGACATCCTGCGGGTGATCGCCGGCCAGGAGCCGACGGTGCCGATCCCCGACTTCGAAGACGCCTACCAGACCCAACGGGTGCTGGAAGCGGCCCTGATTTCGGCCGCCGAACGCCGCCCAGTGAAAATCGACGAAGTGCGGTAAAACCTCGCTTGATTTTTCATATCCGTGATGTCTATTGGCAAGAAGGCGACTGGAAAAGTCGTCCCTCGCGGAGGGGCGGCTTTTTTTATTCGATGGATAATAGGAGTTTTCCTATGAAGCCGGGAAGCAGAAAGGACGGCCATGCGGTAACGGCGATCCCAAGCGATTGGGTGTTCCGGTGTGGGAGGGCGGCGGTGATCTGGTTTTGCTGGGTCTTCGGCTTGCTGTCCGAACCCCTCATGCATCAGTGCCCCGCGCAAATGCCGACTGAGTGGAAGCCCGCTTGGGAACAGCCGCGCCTAGCGGATCGGCCTTTGCAGATTGTGCACAGCCTAAGTCCCCAGATGGTAGGGACTGATTCCATAGCCCAAATCCTCCAGCAGCCCGCCCAGCAGCCGCAGATCGACGAAGGGCTGGCCTATTATCTCCGGCGGGGCCGGGGCGGCCTGGTCTGTAATGTCAGTTTCCAAGACTATCTGGAGTCCGAAACCCACTGGAAGACCTTGGTCCAGGCGGTGGAACTCTGCGCCCAGCTCGGGATGCCTGTATGGATTTACGACGAAAGAGGCTATCCCAGCGCAGCGGCAGGCGGATTGGTCCTCAAAGACCATCCCGACCTAGAGGCCCTCGTCTTGGCCCGAGACCCGGCCAAGAGTCCCGAGTTCTTTTTGCGTCGGGCGTTTGAGCATACCCACGCCGCCAACAATTATCATGCAGTGCGCCGGTATCCGAATCTGTTGGAGGGGCGGGTCACGGCCAGGTTTATCCAGCTTACCCATGAGGCCTATTACGCCCGGCTGAAGGAGCATTTCGGCAAAACGATCGTAGCCTTTTTCACCGATGAACCGTCGCTGATGGCGGTCGATTTAGGCTCGATTCCTGAACCCGCCGGCAGTAAAGTGCCCGTCCAGGATAAGCCGGACCCCAATACCCCAAAACTGCCCACCATCCCTTGGTGCGACGATCTGGAACAGGTCTATCGGCAACGATGGGGCCAAGAACTGAAACCGCATCTCAAGAGCCTCTTTGAAGGCGACCAGCCGGACGACCGCCGCATCCGGCGTCAATTCTGGGCCGCCGTGGCCGACCTGGTAGCCGACCGCTATTTCGGCGCCTTGCAACAGTGGTGCCAAAAACACGGGGTGGCCTCCTCC